>JAOPVF010000461.1 GCA_025963195.1 Mycobacterium sp.
AGAACCGAGCAGGGAGGTCTGCGCGACGGTCGCCGTCGAGTTCTGCGGCAGGTTGACGTTCCCGTCCAGCGCCAGCTTCACCGCCGCGAAGAACGTTCCGTCGGGGCGTTGCATGGCTTCGATTCCCGACACACTGCCGACGGTGACGTCGTCGATCATCACCGGCGAGTTCTGCGGAAGCGTCGCGACGTCGGGCAAATCGACCGTGATGGTGTACGACCCACTGCCGTGGCCCGCGGTGCCCGGCATGTCGAGCGAGTTCAGCCCGCCGAACTGGCAGCCAGCCAACAGCAGTACGCCCGAACCCAGCACCAGGCCGCGCCGGGTCAGCGCAGAGATACGAAGGCGCGCAGTGGTCGGTGTCATCCGCCGGCTCCTTCCGCGGGCGCCGGACCGGGCAGGGCGCCCATCGGCGACGGTCCTGGAGCAGGTCCGGCAGGCGAGATCTGGCCGACGACGGCGGGCGGCGGCAGAATCAGGTCGCTGAGGTTGCCGTCCGGCCCTACGGTGGGCGGCGTGACGCCGGGAGCTGGCTGCCACTGCAGGTACGGCACGGGGGTCTGCGCCTTCGCTTCGGTCTGGGGAGTGTCGTAGATGATCTGGCCCTTGTAGGCGGTGATGCTGTTGATCGGGTGGAACAGCAGTGGCGGGAAGTTCATCGCGATCCGCTTCAACACCGGACCCATTCGCTGCTTGCAGATCTCGGCGCGCTTGTAGTTGTCCGGATTCGCACCGACGTCGAACGTTCCGCCACAGATGAACTGCACCGGGTTGGCGAAGTTCGGCAGCGACAGCAGGCCACCGACGGTGCCCTGGGCCGGGTTGTAGATGTTGTAGAAGTTCGCCAACCCGTTCGGCGTGATGTGCAGGACCTGTTCGATGTCGTCGCTGTGATCGGTCAGGATCTTGGTGAAGTCGGCCAGCTTGCTGACCTGACCGATCAGGGCCTCGTTGTTCTTGTTGAGGAATCCCTTCACGTCGCCCAACGCCTGGTTGAGCGTGCCCAGCGTGACGTCGAGATCCTTTGAGCTGTCGGCCAGAACCTGCGACACCGAGGCGACGTGGTTGGAGAACTGGACGATTTGCTCATTGCTGTTGGACAGCGCGTTCACCAGCACCTGCAGGTTGCGCACGGTGCCGAACAGGTCGGTGCGCGAGTCACCGAGACGGCCCGCGGTCTGGGACAGCTCACGCAACGCGCTGCGGAACGAGTCGCCGTTGCCGTCGAAGGTGTCGGCCGCCTGATTCACGAATGCGCTGAGCGGACCCTGCATCCCACCTTGCTGCGGCCCCAACTGGGCACTGAGCTGGGTGAGTTGTTCCTTGACCTCGTCCCACTCGACCGGCACGCCGGTGCGGTCCAGCCCGATCTCGGCGCCGTCGGCCAGCACGGCGCCACCGGTGTAGGCCGGGGTGAGCTGGACGAACCTGGCCGAAACCAGGTTGGGGGCGATGACGATCGCTCGCGCATCGGCGGGCACCTTCACGTCGTCACGAACCGTCATCGTGACCTGGACGTCGGAGGCACGCGGCTTGATCGAATCGATGGTGCCGACGGGCACGCCGACCACGCTGACGGAGTCGCCAGGATACAGGCCCACCGCCGACGGGAAGTACGCGACGACCTTCTTGCCGCCCCGCGACGGCCACACCGCGTACACGCCACCGGCCAGCACCACCACCAGCACAGCGGCCAGCGCGATCCGCAGCCAGCGGTTTCGTGCCGAGTTCGAATTCGCTTGTGTCATGGCGACTTCGGCCTAATGATCAGGCGCTCCGAGATGTATCCCCGCAGCATGTCGGCGAGGCTGTCTGGCAGCTTGCCCGGCTGGAAGTAGGTGTCGAGCAACACTTCCGAGATGGTGGCGGGTGGCAGACCGTAGAGGTTGATCTGGAAGCCGGGGCCGGAGCCCACGACCTCGCCGAGTGCGGTTGCGTAGCCAGGGAGCCGCTTCAATGCCTCGCCGATGTGGTCGCGGCGCTCGAGCAGGTTGTCCATCACCAGGTTCAGCTTCTCGAGCGCCGGACCGAACTCGCGCTGGTTGTCAGCGACGAAACCCGACAGCTGTCGGGACACGTCGTCGATGCCGGAGATGAGATTGCTCAGCGCCTGCCGACGCTCGTCCAGCGCGGCGAACAGCAGGTTGCCGTCGTTGATCAACTGATTCACTTGCCCGGCGCGCTGAGCCAGGGTGTCGGATACCCGCTTGGCATGGGCGAGAAGCTGTTCCAGCGCCTCGTCGCGTTTGTTGAGGCTGCGCGAGAGGTTCGCGACGCCGTCGAGTGCGCCGCGCAGTTGGGGGGTGGCGTCATGCAAGGTGTCGGTGAGCGTCTGCAGGGCCTGCTCGAACTTCGGCTTGTCGAGCGCGCTGGCGTTGCCGCCGAGGTCCTGCAGCGCTGTGTTGAGCGTGTACGGAGTCGTGGTGCGGCCCAAGGGAATCGTCGCCGAGTTGCCCGTGCCAGCTGGCGTCACGGAAAGCGACTTCTGTCCGAGCACGGTGTCGGTCTTGATCGCCACCAGTGATTGGTCGCCAACCTTGATGTCGCGTTGGACCGTGAACGTCACCTTGGCGGCGTCGCCCGCGAGTTCCACCGACGACACCTGTCCGACCTTGATCCCGGAGACCGCGACGTCGTTGCCCGGCGATATGCCGCCGGCGTCGGTGAAGTACGCCTGGTAGTTCTTGCCCTGCGGCCAGAACGGAAGCTTGGTGTAGCCGAACGACACCAGGACCAGGCACGCCACCAGTGCGATGCCAAAGATCCCGGTTCGGGTCGGGTTGCTGCTGTCGGGCCTAGCCATTCTCCGAACACCTCCCCTTGGACGGGTCCGCAGGACCACCGAACGGGATGAGGATGTCGCTGCCCGCCGGGCCGTTGATCTTCATCCGGATCGAGCAGTAGTAGATGTTGAAGAACGACCCGTACGCGCCGAGAGCGTTGAGCCGTAGGTAGTTTTCGGCGAGCGGCTCGATCACCTTGTTGATGTCGCCCTTGCGCTCGTCGAGCCGCTGCGC
>JAOPVF010000489.1 GCA_025963195.1 Mycobacterium sp.
CCGCATCGGTGTGGACACGCGACCTGTCGCGGGCCCACCGCGTCTCGGCGGCACTGCGCGCAGGCACCGTCTCGGTGAACACCGTCGACGCGTTGAGCGTGCAGACGCCGTTCGGCGGCTTCAAGCAGTCCGGTTTCGGCCGTGACCTGTCCCTGCACGCACTCGAGAAGTACACCGGTCTCAAGACCACGTGGATCGCACTGTAGATGGGAAGTCAGATGAACGAACTTGGGCGAGCGAAGCGACCGGGACTTGAAAAGGCGCCGGTGTCAGCACCCGTCGAGCAGCGCACCATCGAGCACGTCCCCGTCGACGAGCGCCACGGTCGCGCCCGCGACCTGTTCACCGTCTGGTTCGGCTCCAACATCATGCTGCTGACCATCATCACCGGCGCCCTCGCCACCACGGTGTTCGGTCTGCCGCTGTGGGCCGGCGTGCTGGCGATCGTCCTCGGCAACGTCATCGGCGGCATCGTGATGGCGCTGCACGCCGCGCAGGGTCCCCAGATGGGCGTGCCCCAGATGCTGCAGACGCGGGCCCAGTTCGGCTCGTACGGAAGCCTTCTGGTGGTCGTGCTGGTGGTGTTCATGTACCTGGGCTTCTTCGCCTCAAACGCGGTACTCGGCGGTCAGGCGCTGGCGAAGGTGACGGGTCTGCCAGTCAACTGGTCGATCACCGTCATCGGACTGATCAGCGTCGCCGCCACGATCGTCGGCTACCGCCTCATCCACAATGTCGCTGCCGTCCTTTCCGTCGTCGCAGGTGGCGCACTGATCATCGCGTTCATCTGGATGGTCGGGGTGAACGGCGTTCCCGCCGAAACGTGGCACACCAGCGGCTTCAGCTGGGCCGGTTTCATGGCCACGCTCTCGGTGGCAGCACTGTGGCAGATCGCCTATGCGCCCTACGTTTCGGACTACACCCGGTACATGCCCAAGGACACCGGCCAGCGCGCCGCGTTCTGGGGCACCTACGCAGGCTGCGTTCTCGGCTCCGTACTGCCGATGCTGCTCGGCGTGCTGGTTGGCGCGGCGCTGCCCGGCGACGACACCCTCGATGGGCTCTCCACCCTGACCCGCGGCGTCAGCACCGGCGTCTTCGCCATCTTCGCCATCGGCATCACCGCCACCAACGCGATGAACCTCTATTGCGGCGCGCTGTCCACGATCACGGTGGGCCAGAGCCTATTTCCGCGATGGCGGCCGGGCGCGGGCAGTCGCGCGGCGACTGCGATCGCGCTATTCGTCATCGCGATCATCCCCGCGCTGGTCAGCGCCGAGGACTTCCTTGCCAACTACGCCAACTTCCTGGCGCTGCTACTGTGCGTCCTGATCCCCTGGACCGCCGTCAACCTGGTCGACTACTACCTGCTGCGCCACGGGGTGTACGACATCGACTCGCTGTTCGAACGCGACGGGGGCAAGTACGGGCGGTTCAACTGGACCGCCATCGCCTGCTACTTCATCGGCATCGCCGTGCAGATCCCGTTCCTGTCGACCACGCTTTTCACCGGTTTCATTGCCAAGGCACTCGGCGGTGTCGACATCTCGTGGATCGTCGGACTGGCCGTCATCTGCCCGCTGTACTACGTGCTGATGCGTTCGAAGGTCTCCGCGTCGGCACCGGTCCCAGCGGCCGCATGACCGACTATCTGATCGTCGGCGGTGGCACTGCCGGCTGCATTGTGGCGTCCCGACTTTCGGAAGACCCCGCCGTCACGGTCACGGTGCTCGAGGCGGGACCGTCCGACCGCGACGAGCCACGTGCAAGGGACATCCGGCGCTGGGCGGAGATGCTGGAGAGCGAGTACGACCTCGACTACCGCAGCGTGCCGCAGGAGCGGGGGAACTCCGGTATCCGGCAGGCCAGGATGCGGATCCTCGGTGGCTGCTCGACGGCGAACACGATGATCACCTGGCGGCCGCTGCCCGCCGACCTCGACGAGTGGGCGGCACTCGGCGTCTCGGGATGGGACGCCGGTTCGGTGCACCAGGCGTACGACCGGATCCTCACCCCCGTGCAGCCCGTCGCCGACGAGCACCGCAACCCCTACGTCAGCGACGTCGTCGACTCCGCCCGGCGGGCGTTGGACCTACCCGCCCGCCGGGCCTGGAACTCCGATCCCGACTTCGCCGCCACCGGCGTCGGCGCCGGATTCTTCGAGATCGGGTACACCCGGGAGAGTCACCTGCGGTCCTCCACCTCGGTGCACTACCTGCACGACGCCATCGCCTCCCGCGACAACCTGGTGGTCGAGCACGGCCTGCACGCCGAACGGGTACTGATCGAGGACGGAACGGCCGTCGGGGTGATCGCCCGCGACGACGACGGCAACCGGCGGGAGTTTCGCGCCGATCGCGAGGTCATCGTGTGCTGCGGTGCCATCGAATCACCAAAGCTGCTGCAGCTGTCGGGGATCGGGCCTGCCGACGTGCTGGCGGCCGCGGGCATCCCGACGCTGGTGGCGTCGGCTGGCGTCGGTGAGAACCTGATGGACCACGCCGAGGGACTCATCGTCTGGGAGTCGGGAGCCGACGTTCCCGACACTCAAGCGACGGGATGGGACGCGGGCGCTGCCGTGCGCCTCGGTGCAGACAGTCCCCCGCGACCCGACGTGCTGATGCACTTCCCCGTCGAGGCGGTCGCCGACCACGCGGTCGCGCGCGGCGTCGCGATGCCCGAGCGCATCGTGTCGATCGCGCCCAACGTGGCCAAGCCGCACAGCCGTGGACGGGTGTGGGTCACCTCTGCCGATCCCACCAGCGCTCCGTCGATCGACTACCGGTACTTCACCGATCCCGGGGGCCACGACGAAGCGGTGCTGATCGCCGGCATCCGGTTGGCCCGCCGCGTCGCCGCGACGGCGCCGATGGCGAATTGGATCGTGCACGAGGTCTTTCCAGGACCCGACGTGCAATCCGACGAAGAGTTGTCGGAGGCACTGCGCGCCACGCATCAGACGGTCTATCACGTCTCCGGTACCTGCCGGATGGGCGCCGATTACGACCCGTTGGCCGTGTGCGATTCCCGCCTGCGGGTGCGCGGTGTTCGGGGTCTGCGGGTCGTCGACGCCTCGGTGTTCCCCACCATCCCCTCGGTCAATCCGGTGGGCACCATCATGGCGGTGGCCGAACATGCCAGTGCCATGTTGCTCGCGGATCGCTAGCGTGATGGTTGCCGACCGCATCTTCACCAACGCAGCCGTGTTTCAGGCCGCCGGAGCCGATCCCGCCGACACCGTGGCCGTACACGACGGCGTCATCGTCGCCGTGGGCCGCGGCGTCGACCGCGACATGATCGGAAAACACACGGAGATAACCGATCTCGGTGGTGCCAGCTTGCTTCCTGGGTTCGTCGACGCGCACGCGCATCCGGTGGCCGCAGGCATGGCCGCCCTGCGCTGCGACCTCTCGGACCTTCCCCACGATCGCGGGAGCTATCTCGCCGCCATCGCCGCCTACGCGGCAAGCCACCCCGATGACATCGTGATCGCCGGTGCCGGCTGGTATGGCGACGCGTTCCCCGACGGCCTTCCGACCCGCCACGACATCGACGCCGTGGTCTCCGATCGGCCGGTCATCATGACCAGCCACGACTATCACGGTGCGTGGGTGAACTCGCGCGCGCTCGAACTGGCCGGAATCTCCTCGCGCACTGCGGATCCCGCCGGTGGGCGGATCGTTCGCGACCACGCCGGCGAGCCATCCGGGATGCTCATGGACCGCGGCGGCGACGCCGTCAATGATCTGATCCCCGCGGTGACACCGGAGTTCATGCGCCGCGCGCTGCTGGAAGCGCAGCGCCGACTGCACTCCGTCGGCGTCACCGGCTGGCAGGACGCCGCGGTCGGTGCCGAATTCTTTGGTCTGAAGGACAACTTCGCCACCTACGTCGACGCCGACGAGGCAGGCGAGCTGACCGCCCGCGTCGTCGGTGCATTGTGGTGGGAGAGCGAACACGGTCTCGGGCAGATCGACGAACTGTGCGCGCGCCGCAAGCTCACCGGACATGCACGGTTCACGGCCAGCATGGTGAAGGTCATGCAGGACGGCATCTGCGAGAACTGCACTGCCGCAATGCTGGCCCCGTACCGCGCCGTGTCCGGACATGACACCGCCAGCGGCCAATCGTTCATCGACCCCGAGGAACTCCGCGAAGTGACCGCCCTGCTGGCGGGTGAACGGTTCGGCATCCACATGCACGCGGTCGGCGACAGGGCGGTGCGCGAATGCCTCGACGCGCTCGAACACGCCGTGACCCAGCACCCAGGGTTCGACGGCCGTCACCAGATCGCCCACCTGGACGTCGTCGATCCCGACGACATTCCGCGGTTCGGGCAGCTCGGCGTCATCGCCAACATCCAGGCACTGTGGGCCCGGCGGGACAGGGAGATCGTCGAACGCAAGCTGCCGCTGCTGGGCCCCGAACGGGAACGGTGGCACTTCCCGTTCGCATCCATCCAGCGCCACGGCGGCACCCTGGCCATGGGCAGCGATTGGCCGGTAACCGACCCCAATCCACTGTGGGCCATCCACACCGCGGTGCACCGCACCGGGACACGCGCCGACCCGCACGCGATCGGCGACGGCGTCTTCGACACGCCATTGGAGGCAGCGGAGGGCATCACCCTGCAATCGGCCATCCACGCCTACACCGCAGGTTCGGCCCATGCCAACGGCCAGGACCGCACCGGCCACGTCGCCGAGGGCATGCTGGCCGACCTCGTCGTCCTCGACCAGGACGTCTTCGCCGCCGACGACATCGGGACCGTCGTTCCGGTCCAGACGATCGTCGGCGGAACTACCGTCTACCAGGCCTAGGAACCGCCGAACTGCGAGGCAGTCCGCGCGGGAGCCAACCGTCGATGGTCTGGTGGCTTTATCATTGGTCCATGACATCAGAAGGCACCGTCGAGTCGCCTCGTGCCGCGGGTGAGGACATCTTCTCCCGGGTCATCTCAGGCCGGGCATCGGAGCTGATCGTCGATCAGATTCGCTTGCTGATTAGGGATGGCTCGCTCAAGGCGGGCGACCGATTGCCCGCGGAACGGGAGCTCGGCGAGAAGTTCGGCGTCAGCCGGGTCACCGTGCGTGAGGCGTTGCGTGGCCTCGAGGCCAACGGCATGGTCAGGATCAAGGTGGGCGCCCGCGGCGGCGCGTTCGTCACCGCCCCGACGAGCAAGCGCGTCGGTGACGGAATCGTCGACCTGATCACCATGTCGACGATCACCGCACGCGAAGTCACCGAGGCGCGACAGGTTCTGGAGCTGGGCATCATTCCGCTGGTGTGCGACCGGGCCACCAAGGAGGACATCGACGCGCTGCTGGAGATCTGCGACCGTGGAGACGCCGCGTTGGCGAACGGCAGTTACCCGATGGCACTTTCGGCCGAGTTCCACGGCCGGGTGGCACAGTCCACCCACAACGGCGCCATCGTCATGCTGGCCGAGTCCTTCCACGGCCCGACGCTGATGTCACTGCAGCACGTCAAGGACGTGCATCCCGAGATGGGCATCAAGGGCAACCGTGAGCATCGCCAGTTCGTGGTCGCGGTCAGCAAGGGAGACGTCGAGAAGGCCACCGCGGTGATGCGCACCCACATCGGGCGCACGGCACGCCACATCAACAAGGAAGTCGCAGATTCAGACTGACTCCAGGAAGTCGATCACCCGAGCGGACGCGGTTTCCGCCGTCTGTGCGGCGACCGGCACGTCCCAGTACTGCGCGGACGGTAGGCACTCCTGCAGGTAGCGGGCTGCCGACGGGGCGTGCGAGGTGTCCTCGCCAGGCACGATGAGGGTCGGAACAGCCAGCGCCAGAAGGTCTTCTGGCTCGACACCTGGCACGGTGTCGCGGTCGAACAGCAATCGCGCCATCCCGGAGACCGCCCGCTGATACCAGTCGCGATCCAGTTCGCGGTACTGCCTGGCGAACGCCGGGTCGGATCGCAGTACCGACACCCACGGACCCACCCTGCCATCGTCGGAGAAGCCCACATCGGTCTGCTCGGCCAACTCGATCACGGCGGTCAGTCCTTCGGCGTCCACGAAGGCCTGGTGGCTGGCGAAACGCGTGTGTTGCTTCATGCGGTACCGCACACCGCCTGCCGGTGAGAACAGCACCATCGCCGACACCCGCGCGGGATCCGCCACGGCCATGCCTGCGGCGATCGAACACCCAACGCACCCGCCCATCACGTGCACCCGGTCGAGGCCCAGGTGATCGGCCAGCGCGATCCCCTGGTCGACGTAGTCCGCCCAGCCGATCCGTTCGACCCTGCCGCCGGATTTCCCAGACTCCCGTTTGTCGAACGTGATGCAGGTGAACCGTTCCTGAAGTTGGTCGAGCATGCCGGTGCGGCGGTACAACCCATGGGTGCGCCAGTTCTCGAGCGCGGCATTGAATCCGCCCGGCGAGAACATCAAGAGCGGTGGGCCGGTACCGGCAACCTCGTAGCGGGTGAGGATGCCGTCGAGTACCTGGGTGCCCTTCACGAGCGACCGATGCCGCCGGCGATCTGCTGCGCGGACCGTACGTCGTCGGCGTATGCGGTGATGGCGTCGAAGGCGATCTGCGCGACGTTGGCGTAGGTGTTCGGTGGATCGTCGAGTCCATCCGCGCTGTAGCCGATTGCGGCGGTGGCCATCCGGATCCGGCCGTCGAGCCATGGTCCGCCGCCGAAGCCACCGAGAACGGGTATCGAAACCGCCTCTGCCACTGCTGGTCCGACGACAGGCCCGGAGTTGGTGAAGTTCAGCAGGACCGCGCCTGCCGCCTCCAGCCGCTTGGCCTCGCCGACCATCTCGTCGAGCAACTCATCGGGGACCGTGTCGCCGGGCCGCGGTGTCGCGCTGTAGGTCGTGCCGTACTTCAGCGACGTCTGAGGCGTGATGCCGAACTGCGCGAACACCGGTATGCCCGCCTTCGTGACCGCGGCGACGGCATCGAGGTGATCGGCCGCGCCGTCGAGTTTCACCACGTCGACGCCCGCCTCCTTCACCATCTGGATGGCCGCACGCACGGCACTCTTCGGGCCTTCTTGCAGTGGCCCGAACGGGAAGTCGGCACTCAGCAGCGCCCGGCGCACACCGCGGCGCACTGCTTGGCACACCACCAGCATCTGGTCCATGGTGATCTCGAGTGGGTTGGGTTGCCCCCACAGGTTCACGCCGACCGTATCCCCCACTGACACCAGGTCGACTCCGGCGCGGTCGACGATGCGCGCCATCTGGTAGTCCCATGCCACCACCCCGACGATCTTGCGCCCGACGTGCTTCATCGATCGCAGATCGCCAAGTGTCACTTTGTCTTTCACATCGGCGTCATTCATTGTTCTCCCTCAGGCCCGTAGCGCGGTCAGCACGTCGACGACGTCGTGCTCGTCACCGCTGACCATGAGCACGCGCGCATGCGGCCGGATCGCGGCCACCGTTTCGGCCACCTCCGCGTACTCGCCGATCACCAGGCCGGC
>JAOPVF010000516.1 GCA_025963195.1 Mycobacterium sp.
AGCGGCAGCCACGCGCCGTGGATGAGCTTGGTCAGGTTCGCCGCCACGAACAGCAGATCGAAACCCAACAGCGCGCCGCCGCCAATGACGATGAGCCACAGCGGAACTCGCCATCTCATGTGGGCGATGTAGAGGAACAGCACCGTCGTGATGGTGATCGTTCCGGTCACCGCCATCCCGTAGGCATAAGCCAGTGCAGCCGAGCTGCGGAAGGCGAACACAAGGATCAGGACCGCCACCATCAGCATGCCGTTGATCCATGGCATGTAAACCTGACCGACGGTCGACGCCGAGGTGTGCACCACCCGTAGCCGCGGGAGGTAGCCGAGCTCGACGGCCTGCGATGCCAGCGAGAAGCCTCCCGTGATCACCGCCTGCGACGCGATGACGGTCGCGGCGGTCGCCAGCAGCACCATGGGCACCCGCGCCCAGTCCGGGGTGAGCAGAAAGAACGGCGCACTGATCGTGGTCTTGTCGGCAATCAACAACGCACCTTGCCCGAGGTAGTTCAGTGCCAGCGCTGGGAGGACCACGAACAGCCAGGCCCGGGTGATCGCCTTGCGGCCGAAGTGGCCCATGTCGGCGTACAGCGCCTCCGCGCCAGTGACTGCGAGCACCACCCCGGCCAAAGAGAAGAACGCCATCCCGAAGTTCCCCGTCATGAACTTCACCGCGTATACCGGCGAAAGCGCCGCCAGTAGCTGCGGATGGTCGACGATGCCGTTCACCCCGCAGGCCCCGATCGAGATGAACCAGCCGATCATCACCGGCCCGAAAAGTCGTCCCATGGCACCCGTTCCGCGGCGCTGCACCGCGAAGAGCGCAACGATGATGATGACGGTGATCGGCACGACCCAGCCCTGCAGCCCAGGATCGATCACCTTCATGCCCTCCACCGCGGACAACACCGAGATCGCCGGTGTGATCATGCTGTCACCGCTGAACAACGCAGCACCGAACACGCCGAGCGCCGCAAGCACCACCGCAGTTCGACCTCTGCGCGCACCCCACCGCCGCACTAGCGCGATGAGCGCCATGATGCCGCCCTCGCCGTCGTTGTCGGCGCGCATCACCAGCGTGACGTAGGTCAGCGTCACGATGATCATCACCGTCCAGAAGATCAACGACACGACGCCGTAGACGTTGTCCGTGTTGATCGGGACGGGGTGGGGGTCGTCGGGGTTGAAGATCGTCTGGACGGTGTAGATCGGGCTGGTGCCGACGTCGCCGAACACGACACCGAGTGCGCCCACCACGAGGGCCAAGCGAGCCGTTTGCCTGCCGCTCCGCGCGGGAGCCGGAGAAGTCGGTTCAGACGTTGTGAGCACGTTGAGGTCCCCGATCGGTGGTTCGGATTTCGTTGACATGATTGTTGATCGGGAAGTCAGCGGAGCCGATGTGTGCGGGGACAACATCTCTGCCGCAATGCTGTCACTGGGTACCAGCAGAGAGGAAAACGGCGACCACCTGAAGGTTTGACGTACGCGGCCGAGGTCACATCGCTGCGGCAGTGCTGCCACCGTGCACTTCGTCTGCAAGCCTCTTGATCGCTTCGCCCAGTGTCGGGACCGTCAATGGCTCGATCACTCGGGAGCCAAAACGTCCACGGGTGTCCTCGACTTCACGTGACCAGACGCCGCTGTAGCACCCGGTCGATCGGCCGATCACGGCAAGCGGCTTGTCATGCAATCCACCGTGACGCCAGCGATGCGTCAGCCAGTCGATCGCGCTGTGAACCATCGACGGGACTCGCCCGCGGTAGCTCGTGACGACGAGCACTGCGTCAGCATCACTGGCGGCCGCACGCAAGGCGACGACCGGGTCCGGTGTTCCGTCGGCTTCCATGGCTTCGCTGTAGTGGGGCAGCCGGGCAAGGTCGTCGAAGACATTGACCAGTACTCCGTCGGGCGAACTGTCGATCGCATGTCGGCTCAGCGCACGGTTGATCGGGCCCGGGGGGAGACCCACCAAGACCAACACGGTGATGAAGTCCGGTAATGCATTTGGTGTTTGCGGAGCCGCCATCTTTGCAACCTTGTCTGTACTCGATGTGGCGCATTCGCAGGCGCTGGCCGCTTTCTCTCCGGCGGTCATGGTTTACGGCTTGTCCGCCCCTCGTCGTCGTCGACGAGGCATCGGATGTCGTGCTCCCAGGCGGAATCGCGCAGGCGGTCAAGACGCGAACGGGCCCACCAGATCAGTCCGGCCACGGCGAAGGCCACCGTTTGCCATACCGCGTAGGCGACACCGACCGCCTCCACGCCGGCCCGCGATGTCGGAGTGGGCGCATCGACGCGGTTGCCATCACGGTCCACCCAAATCTTCAGTGGATCACCAGTTTTGACGGCACGGTCCCATTTGAGGCTGCCAGCGTGCTCGGTGCCATCGACCTGCCACCGGGCGTTCACCCTCGTCACCGTGTCGTCGTCGACTCCGAAGACGATCGTGCTGTCGTCCGTGGCTCTGGCGGTCACCGCGTGCCGCGTCTGAGCCTGCGCGACGTATACGCGGCTCCGCGCATCATGCACGGCCGTGCCCAGCGCCCCCGCGCACGCGGCGGCCGCCATAACGACCAACATTCCCAGCGTGATGATCACCAGCTCGAGGCGGTCGGTGCCACGCACCAACGGATTGCGGCCGCATGCGTACAGAACCCACCATCCGTGGACGTAATCGACGCTCTCCATGACCAGTCGCCCGTCGAGCCAGGTGGATCACCGAGCGGGAACGGCTGCGTCGGGTGCCGAGTGGTGGTCGGTGACCCCGAGTCGGTCGGCCAGCCCTTCCACGGCGTTGATGCCGCTGCGTCCTTGGTGGATCTGGAAGGCCAATGCGATTTCGCCGATGCCGTGCAGCAGGGCCCCGGCGGCCACCCACGCCACCAAGATCACCACGGAGATGTTCCATGACCCGGCGGCCCAGAACCCCAACCCCAGCTCAACGAGCCCGGTGATCAACAACACCCACCATCCGGACACGGCGCTGCCGGCGAAGGCCATGACGACATCGAAGCTACCGCGGAAGATGAAGTAGAAGCTCACGATGGCGGCCAGCGAGACGAACGTGGCGCCGAGGTTCATCAAGGAGACCACACCCACCACCACCAGCAGCGCCGCCAGCAACCCGTGCGCGA
>JAOPVF010000518.1 GCA_025963195.1 Mycobacterium sp.
GGTTCAGGGGGTCGCCGTTCTTATGTGCTGCGAGGACTGCGTGCACGATCTCCAAGGGCTGCTTCGTTGCCTTGGCACGGGCCAGCTCGGCCGCAAGATCAGAGGTCACGTCACCATCCGCGATGAGCGCTGTCGCGGGGCTCGCGTCAATGTCGGGGATCGCAGTCGCGGTGGCCTCGGCGCGGAGCTGCGTTTCATGTCGCGGTTCGGGGTCGCGGGTGCGCGGTCCTGAGTCGCGGTTCGCTTCGCGGTGTGGGTCGCCAGGTCGCGGAGTGCGGGCACGCCTGGCTGGCTTCTCTCCGAGCACCACCAGAGCGAAGGTAGATACGCCGATAGTCGCGTCGACGATGAGGGGTGTGAGACCCGGCGCGAGCACATCGGAATCCCGGGCGAACGCAGTGAGCGCTCCGTACGACTGCGCGAACGCGAACGCCGCGACACTGCCGACCAACGCGATCACTAGGCCCTAAGCCCAACCGGACGCGGTGTTGCGCGCCAGATGTGCAACGCCGTGAACGAGTGCCATAAGGAACACAGGAGCGATGCTGGCACCTATGACACTGTTCAGCAGCGCACCGTCGGCCCCACCGGTTGCGTGAGCGATGTTGCCGTAGAGGCTCGTCGCAGTGGCGAGGATCAGCAGCAGCCAGAAGAACCGAACCGCACTGTGGTGGTTCTTCTGGGTGATCTCGGGCTGGGTGCTCATCGGTCCCCCATCGCGACGGTGAGGTCATAAGTCATGGTCTCCTCGCCCGCCTCGACAACGATCTTGGCGTCTACGCCGAGCGCTTGCAGGTACGAGGCAAGGGTGCTGACCAACATGTCCTGCTGCCTCTCCATACGGCTGATCTGCCCCTGGCTGGTGCCGAGGGCCTCGGCCAGTTCGACCTGGGTGACGCCAGCCGTCCGGCGGAGGCTAGCGAGGTCGATCACCTCACTATTATCACATCAACGCTATATAGCATCAGCGTTATTTCGAGATACGCTCCTCGCGATCGCCGAGAACACCATCGGCGCGCCTGCCGACACGCCAGGCCGGGTCTGTCGGTGGGCGGCGACACAGTGCCCGCCCATGAGCAACGCAGCCACCTGGGCAGGAACCGCAGGCAACAAATTCCGGGCAGTGGCAAGGGAATCTACGAACCCGGTCACCACGCAGCTGGCTAAGGGTCTGACGGCGCTCGCGGAAAGCCATCCGGGAGTTGGACCGGGAGCTGGAGCAAGTTCGGCAGCGAGCGCGATAGGCCGGACGATTCAGTTGCCCGCAATTGTCTCGACAAGGTCGCCGCTCATCGCTGCGGGCGTTGGTCTCCTCGATTGGACATCGACTGCGGTGGTCTGCGCCTGCGCCAGCTCATTCCACCGAAACACCCGGGATGCGCGGGTTGACCCCCATGTCGGTTTCATGTGCGACTGTGGGCCTGCCGAGAGCCGAGGGCGCTGCGGATACGACGAGTAAGGAAGAGGGTGTCGAGCGCATGAGCGGGTTCGAATGGACGATCATCGTGATCATTGGCGTGGCCATCGCAATCGCGAAGAGCTACTTCGACCATCACTGAGCTTGTGATTTCCTTCGAGCGGGCGCGGGCCATTGCCGCTGCATCGCGCAAGGTACGCAGATTCTTCGGGGAGGGCTACTCCATCCGCCCCTGCGGCTGGCAGAACGACGAAGTGTTCATGGTTGTCGCCCTCGCCGCCGACGGTGTGGAGATGTTCGACGCGCCCGATCTGCTAGTCGACAAGCAGACCGGAGCATTGACCCTGGTGTATGGACTGCTCGGCAAGATGCCTGCAGACAACCTGGTTCCCATCGGCGACGTACCGGAATAGGCAACGGCGGTCATGCTTCTCGGCGGCGGTGTGTGCCCGGTCGACGTCGGACTGCAGCCTTCTCCACGCGCCCGAATGCCTGCTTGAAGTTGCCCATCACGTGTGTGCGGATGTAGTCGGCCAGACGGCCAATCTGTTCGTGCAGTTTCAGGTCCGGTCCGTCTGCAAGACCGACCTCGGCATAGCCGGACCCCCTCGAGAAGGTCCCGGAGCCGGCAGCCGCGTGCACGTCGTGTCGTTGCTTGCCGATTAGCCGCCGCCCGAACTCACGCACCTGCTCGCGCAGAGGGTCGCCGGGGTGGTCTGGCACGCAGGTAGGCAATCTCAAAATTTTGCCAGTTGCGGGAGTGGCGTTGGTGACGACCAACGCGGCTCTCGCACAAGCCCGGACTGCGTTAGCTGGTTGTGCCCTAATCGCGCCACTATCTTCACCCGCACGCCGTAGCGTGACGACGGATGAAAAGACGGATGAAGGGCGCTAGCGCGACAGCTGACGATACCGGCGATAGCCCCGTGGCGGTGAATGTGCGAGTACGTGTATATCCAGGGACGGACGGCGAAATCCGCGGCACTGTGGTCGAGGATTTCGGCGATCTGGCGGGTATCGGTGAGAACCATATGTTTGGGCCCGCGCGGAGATGGGCGGTGGTGCTCGACGCGGGCGGTCTGGTTTTCGTCAACAGCGACCAGTTGGTCGCCGAGTAGTTTTAGCTGTCGCGGTTTATCTATCCACCGTCGGGCGACATCTTTTCCAGTTGCGGCGGCGCTATCAGGGCAATATGGTGCTCGCCAGCGTGCAGAAGCCCAGATCGCACCTTGTCAACGCTTGGACTGCTCGATCTCGTCTAGCTGTCTGTCGATGTCCGTTAATTCGATTGCCAGACGTCGCAATTGGCGTACGACGACTGCGCGCCGCTGCTCAAGCAGCGCGCGGCGTTCTTCGCGGCCCTTGTTGTGTGCATCTGTCCGCATGGTGGTCGCTCCCGGTGGTCTGGCTGAAGTTGCAGACACCGGCAGTGTGCGGCTGGTGCACTGACCTGGCCAGTCCGCGCAGCGACTGACAGCACAATTGACAAGCAACCGACACCGGCCCGTGACGGGCACCTCGTCATCGGTACCGCCCGACCGGCTCAGTGCCCGCAGCCGCGCGTGTCGCTGATCTTCGATGCCGTGGTCATCAGTCACCTGCCGGTGCACAACATCGGCGAGTAGCCCGCACAACGCGGAACAGCCCCACCTTCGAAAAGTCGAGGGTGGGCCTGAGCCCGTTCGAGGGACATCAGATCTGGGGGCGATGCGATCTAGGCCAGAGTCACACAGGTGGTGATGTCGGCATGGACCACCTCGACACCGTTGTGATCGGTGACGGTCGCGGGCACGACGATCTCGGCGGCGATCCGGCGGATGCTCAGCCCGGCACGGCGCAGGTCGGCGATCTCGATGCGCTCGTCTTGGGACAAGTACCGCGGACTGGTTTCGCGCACCGCTAGGCGATCCAGCGGCGCCACGAACCCGACCACCACGCCGTTGCGGTAGGTCTTGTGGCCGCGTGTCCAGTTCGTCCCCGAGGACCGCGACACACCCACCTCACGGGCCGCCGCCCGGATGGACCACCCGCGTGCGCACAACTCCATGAAGCGTTGACGCTTGGCGGACTGCGGCCGACGACCCGGCCCCTTCTTCACACGACGAATTGATGACAACACAACCTCCAGAACCTAGAGAAGTGTTGCGACAACCCCTAGAAACCACCCGGCCGTTAAGGAGACACAAACCACCTGCGGCGAAATGCCGCATCTAACATAGACGGACATACGGCGGACTACGACGACCGGACGCACTGGGACGTCGAAGCATGGGTGTTGAAGCTCGGTTCGCTCAAGGGAGGCTGGGACACGTACATCTCGCCCCATGCGTGGGAGACGATCGACACCAACCCGCTGTAGGTCATCCATCCCGGCCTGCCCCGGGCGGTCGGCCCAGAGATAGGGGAAGGCCCCTCGACGCATCCGCAGATCGAGGGTTTTCCCCGATTCGATCTTGGGCGGGCTCGACATAGCGTCTGTCATGTCAGAGCCGGGGGCGGTACTACCAAGTTTCGCGCTACGGCACGTGAACCGTGAGGTGCGTCCATTGGGGACGATAACCCAACTATCACGGTTGCTGCCCCCGGCTGTGGCCGCGATCTGATCTGAAACGTCCGCGGGGACGACGAGCATTGGCCCGTCAACCACTGTCGGGTGACCCCCGGTCAACCTGCAATGCGAGGCCGCGGAACCTTTACCCTGCGCGCAACGTGATAAAGGTATGCGCACCCTCGACGTTATCGATGCTGAGCTGCGGCTGCTCGTCGTGATCCGCAGGGCAGCCAGGGAGGCCGGCGGCCAGCCATCGACAGCGGCGGTCGATGAGCTACTTGACGAACGACTCAGCGCCCGTCCGGACCAGTGTGCACCTTGCAGTGTGTGTTGAGCGGCGGCACGTACACCGTCTGATCGCAGGCACAGCACGTCCACGTCACGTGTCCGCCGCCGTGGCCGGCTGTGTGGCCGA
The DNA here is from genome assembly GCA_025963195.1 of Mycobacterium sp. Classification (GTDB taxonomy): domain Bacteria; phylum Actinomycetota; class Actinomycetes; order Mycobacteriales; family Mycobacteriaceae; genus Mycobacterium. The sequence continues at coordinate 4,384 of JAOPVF010000518.1, forward strand.
CGAGACACCGGTTCGGTCCGAGCCGATGACCCATCGGGCAATGCGTGGCGCCTCGATCCAACGTCCGTCGCCGACGGTCATGCGCTGACGGTAGACCAGGGAACCGACGACGGCACCCGACAACGATGCGGTGGCGACCTGATAGCCCCACTCTTGAGTCTGAACCAATATCTCTGCCAGACTCCGACGCGGTAACGGGCCGAGCGCCGCCGTTCCGAACGGTAGTGTCGCCGCTGTGATCCTGGCATGTCGTCGTCTGAATCAGATGCAGGTCGAGGTGCGCCGCGGGCCGCCCGGACCCGGCCGCGGCTCATGAGCCGGAGCTTGACGCGGCAACTCATGACGCTCTCATATGTCAACGACACTCGCTTGGCCCCAATTCCTAGCCGGAGTGGTCCGAAATCTCACCCAAATGCCCTGAGAGTTTGGCCCTATTATTCTGGCCGTATAGATTTGATCTTGAAGCCTGTGCCCATCAGGCGAGACGCGGCGGTGCGTACCGCAACGAATCGGCAGCGGATACGTTGGAAGCCGCAAGAGCAATAGACTAATTGGCACCGACGACGTTGAAGTCCTGGTCGACGAAGACGTGGTGCGGCCAGTTGACGCCTATGTAGTGGACCTCGTACTCGCCGTCACTCAGCTTCACAACACGGTCGACGACGCCCCCAGGGTAGGCGGGCAGCGCAGCTTCCGTCGCCCTATCCGCTTCCGTTCCGCTGACGATCGTCCCCGACCCCTCACTGTAGTTCGCCGGGATCTGACCGACCTGCTTCGACGTGCTTGGTGCACCGCGCTGGAAGGGGATCACTCCTGCCGCCGAGGAAGCCGCAGATCCGCCGCCGTCATTCGGTTGCACGATGACCTGCGTGGCCGTGATGGTCGTTCCGCTGGTCGTCCCAAGTACGAGAACACTTTCCCCTGTTGTAATCGCACTCGCCGAGGTCGAGATCGTCCCGTTCAGGTATGTCGTAGAGGATGCCTGGTTGACGGTCACCTTCTGACCCGCCGATGTCGACATCGTGAAGCTCGACGCGGACACGCTGTCGATCGTGCCGGATGCTCCCCCTGAGGCCGCTCCAGACCGAGCGTTGGCTCCCCCGCTGCCGGGCACGGACTGCCCTGATGTTGCCGCGGAAGACGCGGTCGTTGCCGCCGGGGACGCGGTCGTTGCCGAGGGGGATGCGGTCGTTGCCGAGGGGGATGTGGCGCAACCGGCAGAAAATCCGATCACCGAACACATCAGCGCAGCGGCCACGATCCCTCGACTTTTTCTCTTCGACACCAATCGCCGTACCCTTGGCCGGCGTGCCTGCGTGGCCATGGTTACCGAAGCCAACGAGTCTGGCGGAGACGCTGGCGGAGGCGGCGGCGAAAGGGGGCGAGCGGAAAGGGTCTCGTGGGGACTTGTGGGGTCGTAATCGTTCATGACGGCGCTCCTCCTACATGGGCAACAACGCAGAGCGTGCCAACCGTTCATTTGAGGTCGATGTACGCGGCCTGTGCTGGGACTGTGACTGCTCCTGCGGACTCGCCGGTCTTCTCACCTAAGACAAGCAAGCCATTTCGAGCAGCTGAGCAATCGAAATCGCCACCAAACACCGTCCCTCTTGGTGCAAGTAGTCCCCAAGTAGTTATTGCGTCCTACAGCGGATTTGAAGCTCAACCATTTGTCATTCTCGATAGCTTCATTGAGAGCCGCCAATCATCTTGATCTGCAGTCCATTAGGAAGCCGCGTGCGCGCTCCGCGACTCCTAGTCCTGTCGTTCGCGACCCCGGTGACTGCCGGTGGCTCGCCTTACCGGATCTTGTTGATGTCTTCACTGCTTTGGTGCGTGACTGCCGCTACCTTGCCAGTCAGTGAACTCATTGCCGCACCCGCGAGTGACGCCGCTGGCGTGAGGCCGCTGCCGTCGGACAGCTGAGAGCACCTGCCGTTGTCTCGGCCAACCGCAGGGCGCGGTAATTGCGCCTGGCCTCGGTGATTTCGGCCTCGGGCGCACCACTCAAGACCAGATGGCCAAGACGGGCGCGCTCCGAGGTCCAGGACTCGGGGTCATACGACATGTTTTCTCATCTCCGGGGACACACGGACACCGGCCAGCCCAGGGGCTGGCACGTTGTGCAATTTGCGTTCCCCGAGACATGTCGTTGACCCCGACGGGGCCGTTCGGCCTCAGGCACACCCGATTCCGACCGGGTGTGATCACAGGTTAACGCTTGGAGCCTTTTGCCGACAAGCGTTGTGCTGCAATCCATTCCGCTCCGCTACGGATCGCGATGGAGACTATAGTTTGATAACTCGCAAACCTGCCGCCTGACCTGCGACAGCGCGATTCGATGAGACTTTCTGCAATGTTGGGGTCACACCCCGAGGTTGCCCAGGTCCAGGTTGCGCGACTCGACGGCGGCTCGGTCGGAGGCCGATGCTCTGGTGTACCTGTCGAGCATCGCTCGCGTGGACCAACCCGCCACCGCCATGAGGCCGTTCTCGGAGCCACCAGCGGCCAGCCATCGTCGGGCGGCGGTGTTGCGCAGCAAGTGCAGATGAAATCCGGCGATGCCAGCGGCCCGGGCGCGGGCCTTGGTCGCAGCGTCCAAGCCGTGATACCGGAACTGTTGGCCTCCCCCGCCGAGCCACAGAGCCTCGGTGTGAGCCAGGCGGTGTGACCGGCGCAGGCGGAGGTACCGGTCGACGCTGCGGGCCACCTCCGGGCCGAAGGGCACCACGCGGCCCTTGCCGCCCTTGCCGCGCTCGACGACGGCCAGGCCCCGCGCCACGTCGACAACGTCGACCGTCAGGCCCAGCACCTCCCCGGCCCTCATACCTGTCTCGATCATCATGCGCACGACGGCCTCGTCGCGGCGGTCGATGAACTCCTTGCCCTGGCACGCCTTGACCAGCGCGGCGCACTGCTCGTCGGTCAGGCCCGCCACCACCTTGGTATCCAGTTGGGGCGGCTTGAGGTCACGCAGCAGGTCGGAGTCGGTCTCGTCCTCGTCGAATAGCCACCACGAATATCTCTTGAGGCTCATCTGGCGGGTACGTGCGGTCGCCGGGGCGGCTCCGCCGTCGAGTAGCTCCTTCACCCACGTGCGCACCAGGGTGCGGTCCAGGACGGGGTCGTGCCCGTTGTCCTCGCACCACTCCAGGAACAACCGCACGCCGGTGGTATAGGCGTCGACGGTCTGCTTGCTCTTGCGGTCGGCCTGGAGGCTTAGTTTCCAGCTGGCCAGCAGTGCTGCGAGATCGACGGAGGTCTCGGTGGCCATGCGAATGTTAGACCGGTACCGCTACGCTTATAATCGGACATCAATATTGGCTCTTAACCGCTGGTAGAGCCATCTTTGTGCGAAAGCAGCCGCTCGACGTACTTGGCGATGACGTCGACTTCGAGATTGACCGGCGTTCCCACCGCAGCGCGACCCAGCGTCGTCAGCGACAGGGTGGTCGGGATCAGTGACACCTCGAACCAGTCGTCGCCCAGTCCGGACACCGTCAGCGACACCCCGTCGACGGTTATCGAACCCTTCTCCACGACGTAACGGGCCAGTGCGTCGGGCAGCGCGATCCGCACCACCTCCCAATTCTCGGACGGTGTGCGGGTCACGACGTGACCGGTGCCGTCGACGTGGCCCTGCACGATGTGGCCGCCGAGCCGGCTGTTGATGGCGGCCGCGCGCTCGAGGTTGACCCTGCTGCCGACGCCGACACCCCGCAGGCTCGACCTGTTGAGCGTCTCGGCCATCACGTCGGCGGTGAACGCGCCGTCGGGCAGCACCTCGACCACGGTCAGACACACCCCGTTGACAGATATCGAGTCGCCGTGTCCGGCGTCGGTGGTGACCAGCGGGCCGCGGATGGCGAACCGCGCGGCGTCGGTCAGGTCCTCCTTGCCGACGACCTCACCCAATTCTTCGACGATGCCGGTGAACATGAGGGCAAGGTTAATCCCCCGGATCGCTTCGCTCCTGCGCGCCGGAGCTCAGCGGGGGCATGTCGGGTGAGTCGAGGTCGAGACCGCCCCCGATGTCCCAGTACAGCTCGTGCATCTCGTCGATCATCGCTGCCACCAGCGCAGCGCCATCACCCACACTTGCCGACACCGGCCGAAAGTCCAGCTCAGAAGCCACGATTCCGCTTGTGCCCGACAGCCGCGCCGCGGGGCCACACGCACTCACCCACTACGATGCAAGTCATGCAGAAGCGCCCTCGCATTGCCGTGCTCGTATCCGTGCTCGCCGCGCTCATCACGGCGGCCGCACTGACCGCCGGATGCTCGTCGTCGGACAAGAAGGCCGATAACCCGCTGCCCGACGCGGCCACGCTCCTCAAGGACTCCGAAGCAACCACCAAGGCCGAGCAGAGCGTTCACCTGCAGCTGAACGTGAACGGTGAGATCAAGGAACTGCCGATCGCGCAGATGAGCGGTGACCTCACCAACGTCCCGGCCGTTGCCGCACAGGGCAAGGCCGACATCGTCTTCCTGGGGCAGAAGCTCGATGGCGTGGGCTTCGTCGTCGCCGACGGCACGCTCTTCGGCGCAATCACCGCGAACAGCTGGCAGGACTTCGGCCCGGCCGCCGACATCTACGACGTTTCGGCGATCCTCAGCCCGGACAAGGGCCTGGCCAACGTGCTCGCCAATTTCTCCGACCCCAAGACCGAGGGGCGCGAGACCGTGAACGGCGTGGAGACCGTCAAGATCACCGGAACCGTCAGCGCCGACGCCGTCAACAAGATCGCCCCGCAGATCGGCGCCACCGGTCCGGTGGCAGGCACGGCATGGGTGACCGAGGACGACAAGCACCAACTGATGCAGGCAAAGCTCGAGCCGACGCCTGGCAACAGCGTGCAGATGACGCTGTCGGACTGGGGTAAGCCGGTCACCGTCACCAAGCCCGCGGTGTGATGGCACACGCAACAGACGCGCCTGCGCGCACGAATCGCCGATTGGCGATCACCGCAGGCGGCTTGGCGGTACTGCTCGGGGCACTCGACACCTACGTCGTCGTGACGATCATGACCGACATCATGAGCGACGTCGGCATCGCCATCAACAAGATTCAGCAGGTCACGCCCATCATCACGGGCTACTTACTCGGCTACATCGCCGCCATGCCGTTGCTCGGCCGAGCCTCCGACCGGTTCGGCCGCAAGCTGCTCCTCCAGGCCAGCCTGGCGGCCTTCGCGATAGGTTCGGTCGTCACCGCACTGTCGAGTGACCTCACCATGTTGGTGATCGGCCGCGTCATCCAAGGCACCGCCGCCGGCGCATTGCTACCGGTGACCTTGGCGCTGGCCGCCGACCTGTGGACGCAGCGCAATCGAACAGCGGTGCTCGGCGGCATCGGTGCTGCGCAGGAGCTCGGCAGCGTGCTCGGGCCGCTGTACGGCATCGCCGGTGTCTGGCTGTTCCACCATTGGCAGTCGGTGTTCTGGATCAACGCCCCGCTTGCCCTACTCGCGATGGCGATGGTCCAGTTCAGCCTTCCGCCACGGCAGAAGTCGGATCCCCCGGAGAAGATCGACGTCATCGGCGGTCTGCTGCTTGCCGTGGCGCTCGGGCTCGCCGTCGTCGGCATGTACAACCCGCAACCCGACGGCAAGCAGGTGTTTCCGAGTTGGGGGCTGCCCCTGCTGGGCGGCGCGCTGATCGCCGCCATCGCGTTCTTCGTGTGGGAGAGGCGCGCCCGTACCCGGTTGATCGAGCCAGCCGGGGTGCACTTCCGGCCGTTCCTCGCCGCGCTCGGCGCATCGCTGTGTACGGGTGCCGCACTCATGGTCACGCTCGTCAACGTCGAACTTTTCGGCCGTGGCGTGCTCGACAAGAATCAGAACGAGGCCGCTCTCCTATTGTTGTGGTTCCTCGGCGCACTGCCGTTGGGTGCGCTGCTCGGCGGGTTCATCGCAACGAAGATCGGTGACCGCATCGTCGCGTTCGTGGGCCTTTTAATCGCGGGCGTAGGGTACTGGCTGATTTCGAAGTGGACACCGGAAGTGCTCTCGGCACACCACGACCTTGGGGTCTTCACCGTGCCGACTTTCGACACCGACCTCGTGCTCGCAGGTATCGGACTCGGTCTGGTCATCGCCCCCTTGACGTCGGCGACGTTACGAGTCGTACCCGCGGCACAACATGGCATCGCCTCAGCGGCGGTGGTGGTGGCCCGGATGATCGGCATGCTGATCGGCATCTCGGCGCTGAGCGCCTGGGGGTTGTACCGGTTCAACCAAATCCTGCAGCAGAGGCTGGCCGCGCAGCCGGCACCGAAGGCCGATTCACCGCTCGGCCAACTGGCTGCCGGAGCGGCTCGGGTTGCGAAGGCGTCCGTCGAATCATTCGCATTGCAGTACGGCGAGATCTTCGGAATCACAGCGGTGATCTGCGTCATCGGCGCCGTGCTGGGCCTGCTGATCGCGGGTCGAGGCGAGCACGCCGACGAACCCGACCCGGCGGCCGAGGCGGTCTCGACCGACCGCTAGAGCATCAGCAGCGCTCGAGGCCGGGCTGAAGCACCTTGAGTTCGGTGCTCTCGGCGGCCTCTGGGGTGCTCAGCACCGCGCGCAGCGGCCAGAACACCATTTCCTTGATTGCGCTCTGATCGACTGGGCGAAAACTGAGCCAGTCCTGCAATGCAGTCATGCTCATCGTCCTTTGCTCGTGGCTTCCCGTCGCGCGGATATCTACGGTGAAGACGCGATGTGGGTGGCTCGGGTTGGTAACCCGAGCTCATCTCCGATTCTACGGGCGCGAACCGGCCAGGGTCCGTGCGCGCCACGCCGCGCGCATTTCGAACTGGTAACGAGTCGACCAACGGGAGCCGACCCTGGGTGATGGGAGTCACATTGGGCGACAAAGGAATTCCAGCTCTCGTGCGGGACGGGAATTTTGGGAGGCTGCGCGCCGTCGTCGAAGGCTTAGTTCGGCACCAGGCTGAGCCGGACGTCCGGGCCGATCCGTTCCACGCCGTCGAAGCGCCACCGCTGCGCCTGGGCGATGCTCAAGACGCCCACGTCGCCGACCGCGGTGATCGGCCCACCCAGCAGGATCGGGGCGACGTAGGCCAGGATGCGGTCGATCACACCGGCCCGCAGAAATGCCCCAGCCAACGTGGGTCCGCCCTCCACGATCACGTCGATACGGTCCGACAGCGCTCGGACCACCTCCAGCGGATCGCGGGTGCGGATCACCATCGTCCGCGAATCCTCGTTCAAAACCCTTGCTTCCGAAGATATTTCACGCTCACCGACGACGACGCGCAAGGGTTGCCGCTCGGCCACGCTGCCATCGGGCAGTCGTGCGGTGAGCGCCGGGTCGTCGACGAACACGGTGCCGGTGCCGACCACGATCGCATCAGCCGCACCGCGGCGCCGGTGCACGTCGAGCCGTGCCGCCTCACTGGTGATCCACCTGCTGCTGCCGTCGGCGGCAGCACTGCGCCCGTCCACGCTGGTGGCTAACTTCCACGTGAGATGCGGCCGTCCGGTGCGCTGCTTGTGCAGCCACTCACGCAATGGGCCGCCTGCCACGCCTTCGGCCAGCACACCCGACGTCACCTCGATACCCGCCCCGGCCAGCCGTGCCGACCCGCCCGCCGCGACGGGGTTGGGGTCTGCGACCGCGTAGGAGACAACCGAAACACCTGCTGCGACAAGGGCATCCACGCACGGCGGCGTCCGTCCGTGATGGTTGCACGGTTCCAGCGTCACGACGGCAGTGCCACCCCTCGCCCGCTCCCCCGCGCGCCGCAGCGCCACCACCTCGGCGTGCGGTCCGCCGTGCGGCGCGGTGGCGCCGACACCCGCGATTTCGCCGTCGCGGTCCAGGATCACCGCACCCACCGGCGGATTGGGGTACGTCGTGCCCTTGACCTGGTTGGACAGGTCGATGGCAAGCCGCATGGCGGCTTCGACGCTCACGACGTCAGATGTTTGGCGGACTTGGCAGCCTGCCTGCGCAACGACTCCACCGCGGCGGACGGGTCGCTGGCGCCGAAGACGGCCGAGCCGGCGACGAAGCAGTCCACCCCTGCCTCGGCGGCGGCTTCGATGGTGTCGGAGTTGATGCCGCCGTCGATCTCCACCACGATGGTCAGCTCGCCCGCGTCGACGAGACGCCGCACGATGCCCACCTTGGCCAGCACCTCGTGGATGAACTTCTGCCCGCCGAATCCTGGCTCGACCGACATCACCAGGAGCGTGTCGAAGTCGCGCAGGATCTCCAGGTAGGGATCGATGGGTGTGCCGGGCTTCACCGACAGCCCCGCCTTGGCACCGGCGGCGCGGATGTCGCGCGCGACGCCGCGTGGATCGTCGGTCGCCTCGGCGTGGAACGTCACGTTGTAGGCCCCGGCCTCCGCGTACGGCGGTGCCCAGCGGGCCGGGTCGTCGATCATCAAGTGGCAGTCCATCGGGATGTCGGTGACCTTGAGCAGGCTCTCGACGACCGGTAGCCCGAGCGTGAGGTTTGGCACGAAGTGGTTGTCCATCACGTCGACGTGCAACCAGTCGGCACCTGCCACCGCAGCCGTCTCGTCGGCCAACCGCGCGAAGTCGGCGGCCAGTATCGACGGTGCGATCAGAGGTGCTGCCATGGCCGTTACCTTACTTCGAGGGCTGCGGCGAACATCGCGTCCGTCCCATGCCTGTGCGGCCACAGCTGCACGTAGGGCCCGTCGCCGAGCTCGTCGACCGAATCGAACAGCGGCCGGGCGTCGATCGCGCGCACCGGATGGCGGCGAAGTGCGTCGGCCACCACGCCGACGGTCTCGGCAAGGTGCGGCGAACACGTGGCGTACAGCACCACCCCACCGGGCCGGGTCAGTGCGATGGCCGAGGCCAGCAGTTCGCGTTGCAATTTCGCCAGCCCGGACACGTCGCTGGGTTGGCGCCGCCAGCGCGCTTCCGGCCTGCGCCGCAATGCGCCGAGACCCGTGCATGGCGCGTCCACCAGTACGCGGTCGAACGAGGCCGCGGCCAATCCGGAATCGCGGCCGTCGACGCGCAGCACTTCGACGTCCAGTCCTGCGGTGTTCCGCTCGACCAGCTCGGCGCGGTGCGGTGTCGGTTCGACGGCCGTCACCTTGGCCCCCGACGGGGCACCGAGCGCGGCCAGCAGCGCGGTCTTGCCGCCGGGCCCAGAGCACAGGTCGAGCCATCGGCCCGCGTCGCCGTCGACGGGCGCCAGGGTCAGCGCCCTTGCCACCAACTGGCTGCCCTCGTCCTGCACCAGCGCCTGCCCGTCGCGGACCGCGTCGAGCTGGCCGGGGTCCCCGCCGTGCAGGTGGACCGCGTAGGGCGAGTAGCGACCGACGGTGCCATGCACCGCAGCGGCCAGCTCCTCGGCGGTCAGCACCCCCGGCCGCGCGGCCAGGTGCACCTCCGGGCGCTCGTCGTCGTTGGCGAGGAGTGCACCCAGCTGCGCCGCGTCGGCACCGAGGGCGTCGGCGAACGCTTGCGCGATCCATCGCGGGTGCGCGTGGGCGAAGGCGATGTGCCCGACCGGGTCGGTGTCCGACGACGGCGCGAGCTCGGCGACCCACGACGCTTCGTCGCGCTTGGAGATGTTGCGAAGCACGCCGTTGACGAAACCGGCACGCGCCGTGTCGAATTCGATGGCGGCCTGCTCGACGGTGGTGTCGACGGCGGCGTGGGCGTCGACGCGCATCCGCAACAGTTGGTAGGCACCGAGCCGCAGCAGGTCGAGCAGCACCGGGTCGATCTGATCAGCTGGTCGGTTCGCCGCGCTGGCGATCACCGCGTCGAGCAGTCCGATGGCACGACAGGTGCCGTAGGTGAGTTCGGTGGCGAACGCGGCGTCCCTGCTATCGATCTCGCGCTCGTTCAGGATCGCGGGGAGCGCCAGGTTGGCGTATGCGTCGCGTTCCGACACGGCGCGCAGCACGTCGAACGCGGCCCGGCGTGCGGGGTCGAGGGGTTTGCGAGGTGCTCGTCGCTGGTGGGGTCGGTTCATTCGGCGTGCGCGCTCTCGTCGAGTCGGGCGCCGCGCGCCCAGTCGGCGGCGTTCATCTCCTTCTTGCCGGGTGGCTGGATCAGCCCGAGCCGCACGGGTTGCGATGCGGTGCCGATCAGGACGCCAGCGCGTTCGGCCCGTATTGCCCCGGGCGGCAACGGCTCCCGGTCCGTCACCTCTTCATCGAGCACGGTGACGGGCCCGACCTTGACCCGCAGGTCGCCGATCATCGTCCACGCGCCCGGGTTCGGGGTGACGGCCCGGATGCGCCGGTCCACGACGTGAGCGGGCAGGTTCCAGCGCACTCGCGCCTCCTCGACGGTGATCTTGGGCGCGACGGTGATGCCGTCCGTCGGTTGGGGCACGGCAGCGAGCGTTCCGTCGGCGACGCCGTCCCGCGTCGACTCCAGCAAGACGGCACCGGAGTTCGACAGCCGCCCGAGAAGGTCCCCTGCGGTGTCGGTCGGTCGGATCGTCTCGGTGACGACGCCGAACACCGGCCCCGAGTCCAGGCTGGGCTCGATCAGGAACGTCGTCGCGCCCGTCACCGCGTCGCCGGCGGCGATGGCGGCCTGCACCGGCGCGGCACCCCGCCACGCTGGCAGCAATGAGAAGTGCAGGTTGATCCAGCCGATCCGCGGTACTGCCAGCAGGCCGTCGCGCAGCAGCGCGCCGTAGGCCACCACCGCGCAGCAGTCGGGTGCCAGATCGGCCAGTTCGGCGACGAATTCGTCGCCGTTGGGGCGCGCGGGCCGCAAGACCGGGATGCCTTGTTCGAGAGCGAGTTCGGCGACGGGTGACGGCCG
>JAOPVF010000568.1 GCA_025963195.1 Mycobacterium sp.
CACTGAACTTCGATCTGACAGCAGTCTCGGCGTGAAGTCCCGTGAAGTCTCAGGGTTGGCCGGGCAGCAGCCGAATCATCAACCCGTTGGCTTCGGCGAGCAGCGCCCCGTCGGGGTCGCGGAGCTCTGCGTTGACGAACGCCTTGCGCCCCTCGGTCGAGCGGATCCAGCCTTGCGCGGTCAACTGAGTGTCGATCGGCGTCACCTTGCGGTAGTCGACGTGCAGGAACCCGGTGCGGCTGATCGGCCGGCCCGCGGCGTGGATCACCATCCCGAACACGGAGTCGAACAGCAGTGGCAGCACCCCGCCATGCACGGCGTTGTTGCCGCCGACGTGAAAACGGCTGAACCGGACGGTCAACTCGACCCCGTCGGGCTCGAACTTGCTCACCGCGAAGGGCGCCATCAGCAGACTGCCCCCGCCGGGCAGGTCGGGTACGCGGCCCGCGGGCCCGACGCCTTCGGCGGCGTCGAACGGCTCGAGCAGCGCGACCAACTCATCGACCCGTTTGGCCGCTTCCACCCAGGTGTCGCTGTCCGGGTCGGCCGAGACCGCGAGGTCCTGCAGTCGCCGCATCGACGTCAGGAACGGCCCGAACCCCGGCCCTGGTTCCGCCGCCTCGAAGAGCGGAAACCCACCATGCCGGTCGTAGTCGGGATCGGTGGTTGTGCGCTCTTCGCGCAAGCGCTCATCGCTCACGAAGGTGCCAGGATGTCGCGACGCACGATCGTCTGGTCGCGGCCGGGCCCGACGCCGATGCACGAAACATGGGCGCCGGCAAGCTCTTCCAGACGGAGCACGTAGTCGCGGGCCTTGGCCGGCAGATCGTCGAAGTCGCGGGCGGCGGAGATGTCCTCCCACCAGCCGGGCAGTTCCTCGTAGATCGGCTGGGCGCGGGCGATGTCGGCCTGCGTCATCGGCATCTCGTTGGTGCGCTTGCCGTCGACGGTGTAGCCGACGCAGACCGGCACCGTCTCGAGGCTGGACAGCACGTCGAGCTTGGTCAGGAAGTAGTCGGTGATGCCGTTGACCCGGGTGGCGTAGCGGGCGATCACCGCGTCGAACCAGCCGCACCGCCTGGCGCGACCCGTCGTGACACCGACCTCGCCACCGGTCTTGGACAGGTATGCGCCGAACTCGTCGAACAGTTCGGTGGGGAACGGGCCGGAGCCGACGCGCGTGGTGTACGCCTTCAGGATGCCGAGCACCGTGGTGATCCGGGTGGGGCCGATGCCGGAGCCGACGGCCGCGCCGCCCGCCGTCGGATTCGACGACGTGACATAGGGATACGTGCCGTGGTCGACGTCGAGGAGCGTACCCTGCGAACCCTCGAGCAGCACCGTCTCGCCGTTCTCGAGCGCTTCGTTGAGCAGCAGCCGCGCGTCGGCGATGCGGTGCTTGAAGCCCTCCGCCTGAGTCAGCAGGTTGGCCACCACCTCGTCCGCGTCGAGCGCCTTGCGGTTGTAGATCTTGACCAGCACCTGGTTCTTGAATTCCAGTGCGGCGTCGATCTTTTGGACCAGCAGATCCGGGTCGAGGACGTCGGCGGCCCGGATCCCGAGGCGCGCGACCTTGTCCTGGTAACACGGCCCGATGCCGCGGCCGGTGGTGCCGATCTTCTTGCTGCCCATGTAGCGCTCGGTGACCTTGTCGATCGCCACGTGATAGGGCATCAACAGGTGGGCGTCGGCGGAGATCAGCAGCCGCGAGGTGTCCACGCCGCGCTCCTCGAGACCTGCCAGTTCGCTCAGCAGGACACCGGGGTCGACGACGACGCCGTTGCCGATCACGTTGGTGACCCCTGGCGTCAGGATTCCCGACGGAATCAGATGAAGCGCGAAGTTGTCGCCGTTGGGCAACACCACGGTGTGACCCGCGTTGTTGCCGCCCTGGTAGCGAACGACCCACTGAACGCGCCCACCGAGTAGGTCGGTGGCCTTTCCCTTGCCCTCGTCGCCCCATTGGGCGCCGATGAGGACGATTGCCGGCATGGCATACTCTCCCGCTCAAGTGCGTCAAGACCTGTGGTGCAGCCGGTGACAAACCTTATCCGACCTGATCCCTGCCTGTTTGCGAGGAGCTGAGTTGATCGCCGAAGTCGTCGTGCTGCGCTTCGGTGCGCGGCGCGTACCCGGGGCCTTGTCGGGTCTTCCCGTCCACGAGATCGGCGCGCCAACCGACGTCGACCCGCTCGTCGGTGCAGGTCGGATGATCGTGGTGGGCGGCCTCGCCGACCTTGGCACCGTCCTCACGCGGCTGCTGCGCGCCGACCGCCTCGACGTCGAGGTCGGTCTCGTCAGCCGGCCGTGGCATGCCCGCCGCGCGCGCACGGGTGCGGCCAGGCGCATGCCGTTGATCCGCGACGAGACGGGCACCGTCGTCACGGAGGCCGCCTACTGGCTGCCACCCGACGAGGACGCGCGGACCATCTCCGGCGAGGGTGTCGTCGACGACGCCGTGCTATTCGACGGCGAGGTGATCGGCGTGCGCGTCGAGCCGACTGCCGACCTGCCTGGCCTGCGCGCCAGTGTGTTGACGGGCCGGATGCGGCCGCGGCGGTGGGTCACCGGGCGTGCTGCGCAGCTCGGGACGACGGGCGCGCTGGTAGTGCGCGACGGCGTGCCGACCGCGCGCCCGGTCCGTCGATCCACCTTCTACCGCCACACGCAGGGCTGGCTCGCCGTCCGGTGACGGTAGTTTCAATCAGGTGAGCATCCGTCCGCTGCGCCAATCGGTGCGGCCCAGTCCGATCTTCTTGCTCATCGTCGCGATCACCGCGGCCGGCGGCGTGATCGCGTGGCTGGCTCCCCTTTCGGACACGGGCCGGCCGTCACCCCTGGCCTACGTCGGGGTGTTCATCTTCGTGGTGTTCGGCTGGCTGGTGTCGCTGTGCCTGCACGAGTTCGGCCATGCCTTCACCGCGTGGCGCTACGGCGATCGCGACGTGGAAGTCCGCGGCTACCTGACGTTGAACCCGTTGAAGTACTCCAATCCCCTGCTGTCACTGGGGCTTCCGGTGTTGTTCATCGCACTTGGCGGCATCGGCCTGCCCGGCGGAGCCGTCTATGTCCGCACGTCGTGGATGACGCCGCGGAAGCGGACGACGGTCAGCCTGGCGGGTCCGTTCGCCAACGTGGTGCTCGCGGTTCTGCTGTTGGTGCTGACCCGCCTGCTGTGGGACCCAGACCACTCGGTGTTCTGGGCAGGCGTTGCGTTCCTGGCCTTCCTCCAAGTCACCGCCGTCATCCTGAACCTCCTGCCCATCCCCGGGTTGGACGGTTACGGCGCCCTCGAGCCCCATCTGTCCCCGGACACCCAGCGCTCGTTGCAACCGTTCAAGCAGTGGGGTTTCTTCATCCTGCTGATCCTGTTGATCGCGCCCTCGCTGAACCAGTGGTTCTTCTCGATCGTCTTCTGGTTCTTCGACCTCTCGGGCGTGCCAAGCGCCCTGGTGTCAATCGGCGGCCAGTTGACGAGGTTCTGGTCCGCTTGGTTCTGATCGGCGGGATCGTGCATTGACAGCTGGTTGCAATTCATGCGGATTTGCGCATATATTGCTGGCATGGGTGCGGGTCATGATCACGGGGGCAGCGACACCCGGGTAAGCAGGATGGTTGCCGGGGCGGCCATCCTGAGCGTCTTCTTCGGCATCGAGCTGACCACCGCGTTGTGGATCGACTCGATCGCGCTGCTTGCCGACGCAGGCCACATGCTGACCGACCTGGTCGCGATGTTCATGGGCCTCACCGCGGTGCTGCTGGCCAGTCACGGACCGGCTTCGGCCGCAAGGACTTACGGCTGGCACCGCGCCGAGGTGTTCACCGCCGTCGCCAACGCCGTGCTGCTGCTCGGGGTCGCAGGCTTCATCCTGTTCGAGGCGTTCGAGCGCCTCGGCAATGCGCCCGACGTGCCCGGTGTCCCGATGATCGTCGTCGCGCTCGCAGGCCTGCTCGCCAACCTCGTCGTCGTCCTGCTGCTGAGGTCGCACTCCGAGTCCAGTCTTGCCGTCAAGGGCGCCTACATGGAGGTCGTCGCCGACATCGTGGGCAGCATCGGCGTGCTGATCGCTGGCATCGTCACCGTGACGACGCGCTGGCCCTACGCCGACGTCGTGGTCGCCGTCCTGGTGGCGCTGTGGGTGCTGCCGCGGGCGATCGCACTCGCCCGCTCCGCGCTGCGCATCCTGTCCGAGTCGTCGCCGAGCCACATCGACGTCGAGGAGCTGCGGACCGCGCTGGCCGGCGTCGACGGCGTGACCGGCGTGCACGATCTGCACGTCTGGACCCTGGTCCCCGGCAAGGACATGGCCACCGCACACGTCACGTGCTGCGGCGATTCAGTGCAGGTGCTCGAGGACGCACGCGCCGTGCTGGCCGCCCGCGGCCTGGAGCACGCCACCGTTCAAGTGGAACCGCCCGAGGGCGCCACCGATTGCGAGGAGCAAACGCATCGGTGACGGGTCCTTGAATCAGGACCGGGTGAACCAGGCGTACCAATCGCGGCTCGACGGCTTCAGATAGTGCCCCGGATCCACCTGCTCGCCGGGAAACAGCCGATAGCCGGTGGGCGCTCCGGACGGACTGGGGTGGAAGTACGCGCCGCTGACCCACGCCGGGTTGATGTCGAGTTCCATGCCGCGGACCACGCCCGCGTCCTGCAGGATCCGGCCCAGACTGCAGACCGACAGTGCTGGGCCGCCGACATAGATCTCGGTTCCCTCGGCGGTGACGCCGAAACCCGACCGCTGGATGAATGCGGACTGCCCGATGGTCTTGCCCCACTCCTTGGCGCCACCCGTCGAACACGTCGGATTGACCTGGCCCTCGTCGACGAGCGGAACCAGGTTCTGCCGGACGCTGGCCACCGTCGGATCCATCCGCACTTCACGGCCCCATGAGCCGACGTCGGCGGTGCCGTCGGTGTGCAGTACCAGGCTCGCCTCGCCATCGATCAGTGGTGCGACCATGCGGCCCTCGCTGTAGTAGCCGCCCCTGTCGCGACCGTTGAGCCGGAATCCGCCGTTGAACACCACGGCGACGTCCCGTTGCTCGGAATCGGTGACGAAGTTCGCCGCATGCCAGAGGCCACCGGGATCCGACGAACCCGGTCGCAGTTCACCACGGACCAGCGCCGGGTTCATCCGGATCACGCCTGCCACGAACGAGGTGTGAACGTCATCGGGCCGTAGCGCCGCGACCTGAACGGCAGGCAATCCCCTGACCGTCACCACGGTCCGCCAGACGCCCTCACCCGGCAGCGGCGTGCCGTGTGCCAGCGGTGCGAGCGGCGAGCGCGTGAAGACCGTCGACATCACGGCTGGAGCGACCACGCCACCCGGCGTCGGGATGCCTCCTGGCGGCGTTCCACCCACCGCCGGTGGATTGCGCTCGTACTGCAGCCGCTCGAGCCAGGTGACCTCCGCACCGAGTCCGTGATCGCGTCCCCACTCCGCGAGCTTCGCCTCGGCACTGTCATTGCCCGGGGTGCCGAGTGCCTGAACGGTGACGGCGCCCACCAACACGGCGACCACGGCCAGTACCCCCGCCAGCGCCTTCGCGCACGGTTGAATCCAACTCACGCGCGCGAGAATGCCACCCGTATTTGCGAGCTAGCTGAGCCCAAGCTGTGAGCGTGCCGCAGGATCGCAGTCGTCGAGCAGATCCAGGCACCGCTGGAACTCGTCGGTCTCGCCGATGGATTCCGCGGCGCGGGCCAGCGCCGCAACGCAGCGCAGGAATCCGCGGTTGTGCTCGTGCGCGTAGGGCACAGGGCCGAAGCCCTTCCATCCGTTGCGCCGGAGCTGATCCAGACCGCGGTGATAGCCGGTCCTGGCGTAGGCGTAGGCGGTGATGGCCCTGTCGTCGTCGAGTGCCTCCTCGGCGAGCGCCGCCCATGCGACGGAGGCCGACGGGTGCGCGGCCGCTACGGCGGTCGGGTTCTCACCCGCGTCCAGCGCGTCCTCGGCTGCGATGTCGCCAGGCAACAGCGTTGGTTCCGGCCCCAGAAGATCGCCCATCCGTGTCATGGGCCTATTGTGCCGTGCGGGCTTCGCGCGACCGTCTTCAGGCATGGTCAGGTGCGGATGGATAGGCTCAACAGAAGCGTGTCGAGGAGGACTGGGAGTCAGATGTCGAACCCATCGGGGCCCGACGAGAACGGGCGGCCGGCTTCGGGCGACGAGCCAACGGGCGAACCGCTGACGGCGGCCATCGCACCCGCCGATCTGGACGTGGAGCAGGCGGCACCGCCGGAGCCGGAGGAACGTCGGTTCACCGCGCCGTCACCGTCCGATGCGGGCTCGACGCAGATCATCGAGACCGGGCCGCCCACCGAGATCCTCTCGGTGTCCGAGGCCCCTGCGGGACAGGCCGCGTCGGGAGCGCCGACCGAGCAGTTCGCGCCGCAGCCGAATGCCGTTGTGCCGCAGCTCATCCCACCGCGTTCGGATGCCCCGGCAGCACCGCGGCGTCGCCGAAGCTGGGGTTGGGTGATCGCCCTGGTGCTGGTGATCGCGGCCCTGGTGGCCGTCGCCATCCTCGGCACCGTGATGCTGACGCGCGACGACGCTCCGAAGGTCTCGCAGGAGGACCGCGTCCGCACGACGATCCAGAACTTCGACACCGCAATCCAGAAGGGCGACCTCGCCACCCTGCGCAGCATCACGTGCGGCGCGACCGCGGACAGCTACATCAAGTACGACGACACGCGGTGGAAGGACATCCACGCCCGCGTCGCGGCGGCCAGGCAGTACCCGGTGGTCGCCAGCATCGATCAGGTGGTGGTCAACGACACGCACGCCGAGGCCAACGTCACGTCGTTCATGGCCTTCGACCCGGCCACGCGGTCGACGCGCAGCTTCGATCTGGAGTTCCGCGACGAGCAGTGGAAGATCTGCCAAGCCCCCCAGTAGTCCTTGCGATTTGTGAGCGCAAACAGTCGCACGGCGAACGTTTGCGCTCACGAATCACTAGCCGGCGGTGACTGAGCGGCCCGTGCTGTGCAGGTCGGCGCAGGCCTCGACGACGCGCTCGGACATCGACGCCTCGGCCTTCTTCAGGTAGCTGCGCGGGTCGTAGACCTTCTTGTTCCCGACCTCGCCGTCGATCTTGAGCACGCCGTCATAGTTGGCGAACATGTGGCCGGCCAGCGGCCGGGTGAAGGCGTACTGGGTGTCGGTGTCGACGTTCATCTTCACCACGCCGTACTTCAGCGAGTCCTCGATCTCGGACTTCAGCGACCCTGAGCCGCCGTGGAACACGAAGTCGAATGGCTTGGAGCCCTCGGGCAACCCGAGCTTCTTCGCCGCAACGGCCTGGCCCTCGGCCAGCACCTCGGGGCGCAGCTTGACGTTGCCGGGCTTGTAGACGCCGTGCACGTTGCCGAACGTCGCGGCCAGCAGGTACTTGCCGTGCTCGCCGGCGCCGAGCGCGTCGATGGTCTTCTGGAAGTCCTCGGGGCTGGTGTAGAGCTTCTCGTTGATCTCGGCCTCGACGCCGTCCTCCTCACCACCGACTACGCCGATTTCGATCTCGAGGATGATCTTGGCGGCCGCGGCGATCTTCAGCAGCTCCTGGGCGATCGACAGATTCTCGTCGATCGGCACCGCCGAGCCGTCCCACATGTGCGACTGGAACAGCGGATCCTTGCCCGCGGCGACCCGTTCGCCCGAGATGGCCAGCAGCGGCCGGACGTAGGTGTCCAGCTTGTCCTTCGGGCAGTGATCGGTGTGCAGGGCGACGGTGATCGGGTACTTCGCGGCGACCACGTGGGCGAACTCGGCGAGTGCGACCGCACCCGTCACCATCTCCTTGATCCCCAGGCCGGAGGCGAATTCGGCTCCGCCGGTGGAGAATTGGATGATGCCGTCGCTGCCAGCGTCCGCGAAGCCCTTGATTGCGGCGTTGACGCTCTCCGAGCCGACGCAGTTGATGGCGGGAAACGCGAAGGAGTGCTCCTTGGCACGGCCCAGCATCTCGGCGTAGATCTCGGGCGTGGCGATGGGCATGGGTTATTCCTCCTGGGCGTTCCAGCTTCGACCGTTGCCCTGGGAGTATCTCAAGAAGCGCAGCGGTGCGGCACCCCCGGGGCTAAACCGTCAGCACCATCCGGTATCTGGCCTTGCCGGTGTCCATCGCTTCGTAGGCCTCGGCCGCCTGCGCGAGCGGGAGTTCCTCGATGACGGGGCGAACGCCCGACAGCACCGCGAAGTGCATGGTCTCCTCGACGTCGCGCGACGTGCCCGACGGATGCCCGATGATCGAAAGGGCCTCGTTGATCAGGTCCAGCGGGCTGATCGGGAGGTGCTCTGGGGTGACGCCGACGGTGACGAGCTCGCCCTGCGGTCCGAGTCCGCCGACGGTCGCGGCCATCGCCTCGGAACTGGCCGCCGTGGCCAGCACGACCGCCGCACCGCCGAGGGCCTTGAGCGCTGCGGCGACGTCTGCCTCGCTGGAGTCGATGTAGTGGTGGGCACCGAGTTCGCGGGCGGCTTCTGCCCTGCCGGGACCGCGCGCGATCGCCACCGTCTCGAAGCCCATCGCCCTTGAGAACTGCACGCCGAGGTGGCCGAGTCCCCCGATGCCGAGCACGGCGACGAGGTCACCTGCCTTCGCCCTGGTGCTGCGCAGCCCGTTGAACGTCGTCACTCCCGCGCAACCGAGCGGTGCCGCCTCCGCGAACGACAACTCATCGGGGATGCGGGCCAGTGCCGTCGCGGGCACGGTGACCGACTCGGCGTAGCCGCCCGGGTAATGCCAACTCGGCACCTGCAGGCGCTCGCACTGCATGAAGTAACCCTTGCGACACGGCACGCAGCGATTGCAGTTTCCGCCGAACCAGCCGACCTCGACCCGATCCCCGATGGCGAAGTCCTGGACATCGACGCCTACCTCGGCGATGGTGCCCGCGATCTCGTGCCCGGGCGTGATCGGCCAGGAGAGCCCGGGGAACACACCGTTGACGAAGGCGTGATCGGTGCCGCACACACCTGACGCCTTCACCGAGATGCGCACGTGGTCGCGTGGCGGCGAGGCGGTTTCGACGTCGACGAGGGTCAGCGCTGCGCCTGCGGAGGCGACGTGAACGGCCTTGTGCGTGGGCATGGTCCGACCCTATCGACGCCTGGTGGCGAGAGGAATGCTCTCGGCGGACGAAGTCGCAATGCGTATCCAAGCAGCCCGCGCCGGTACCCTTGAGCCCCGTGACCACCACCAACCTGGCCCTGATGCCGGACTTCCTGAACCCGTCGATCCTCGTCGGGTACTTCGGCCCGTGGGCGTTGATCGGCCTGCTGGTGGTCGTGTTCATCGAGTCCGGCGTGCTCTTTCCCGTCCTGCCCGGCGACACGCTCCTCTTCGTGGCGGGCATGGTCGCGGCGGGCCACGAAACCATCGAGAACGTCAATCCGAGCGACTTCGCGCTGTGGAAACTGCTGGTCTTCATCCCCGTGGCGGCGATCCTCGGCGGACAGGTCGGTTACTTCATCGGCCGGGTGCTCGGCACGTCGATGTTCAAGCCGGACGCCCGCATCCTCAAGCAGCGCTACCTCGACGAGGCCCACGCGTTCTTCGATCGGCGCGGCCCGTTCGCGATCGTGCTCGGCCGCTTCGTTCCGATCGTCCGCACCCTGGTGCCGCTCACCGCGGGCGCGGCCAAGATGAGCTACGGCGTGTTCACGCTGTTCAACGTCATCGGTGCCGTCCTATGGGGCGTGGGCCTGACGCTGCTCGGCTACGGCCTCGGTCAGTTCGCGATCATCCAGAAGCTCCTCGAGCCGATCTTCATCCTGATCGCCGTCGCGTCGATCATGCCGATGGCGTGGGAGTGGTACAAGCGCCGCAAGGCCAAGCGTGCAGCGCCCAGTACGGGTGAGTAGGCCTATCCCTGCTCCAGCGCCCGGATCAAGCTGGCGGCATCCCACGGCCCCTGGTGCCGTTTGCCGTTGACGAAGAACGTTGGCGTCGAGTTGAGATCCATCAGCTCGGCGTCCTGCGCGTCGTCCAGCACGCGGTGCATCACCTTCGATGAACGAAGGTCCTCGTCGAACTTCTTGATGTCGATCCCGATCGCGTCCGCGTACCGGTAGATGTGCTCCCACTCCAAATAGTCCGGGAACGCGAACATCTTGGCTCCCATCTCGAAGTACCGACCCTGCAACCCGGCGGCTTCGGCCGCCCGCGCGGCGTCCATCGCGTGCGGGTGCACGCGCTCGAGTGGCAAATGCCGCCACACGTAACGCAATTCGTCGCCGAAGTAGGCGCGGACCTCATCGATGGA
>JAOPVF010000375.1 GCA_025963195.1 Mycobacterium sp.
AGGGCCAACCCCGTCGACAGCCTGGACTGGCCCGACTACGTCGAGGCCCTGACCGCGGAGACCTACCAGAGCTCCCCGTAGAGCGCCGAGATGGTGAAGCCGTGCTGTCCGTACGTCGTACAGGTCACCGTGCCCTCTTCCCTGATGCCGCAGCTGGCTCCCCAGTTCTCCAGCCGGTAACCCGCTGGCAGGACGTCGACGTCGCGGGTGAACGACGGTGCGTCGGAGTGCCGGTACTCGGCGGGGCCCCAGCTGTTCACGACGGTCTGGTTGCTGCCCGCCGGCGCATCGCTCGGAGCGGCGTCGCAGCCGACGGGACCGCCGTTCGGGAGGATCCCGCAGAAGCGACCGTCCGGTGTCTTGAAGTACACGTGGTAGAAGTCGCCCTGCGCATTCGAGGTGTATCGCCCCGCAGCGATCGGGAGGGCGTGGAGTTCATCGGCGTCGGGGGATGGGTCCGCTTGGGCCGCCTGCGCCGTCACCAACATGACTCCCGCCGCACCCGCGATGCCTGCCAACCTCTTGCCCCACATCGCGCTCAGCCCCATTTCTCGAAGACGTCGCCGACGGGTGCGCCGGCGGCCAGCGTCGCCATCAGGAGTACCCGGGCCTGTGACGGGCGAAGCCGGGGGACGATCACCGCGCCGGCGTCCACCAGTGCGCGGCCCGGCCCGTAGCCGGCCCTGACGTGTCCGCCGGGCACTCGGGTGGACAGCGCCACCACGACGCCGTCGCGGCAGTGCCTTCGCACGCCGTCGACCACCGCCGCGCCTGCGTTCCCTGCACCGACGGCCTCGAGCACCACACCGCGCGCGCCGGCCGCCACGAAGGCGTCCAGCGCGACCGCATCGCTACCGGCGTAGGCGGTGACGATGTCCACCCGTGGTGCCGCAGCGGCCGACAGGGGGGCGAGGAACACCCGTCCGACCGATGCGTCGGCGAGCTCGGTGCCCGTGAAACCGTGCAGGTCGCGGCTTGCGGACTTGTGCATGCCCAGCGGGTGCAGCACCCGGCAGCCGAAGCTCACCAGCACGCCCTTGCCCTTGGCCTCGGGGCTGGCCGCCAGCGTCAGCGCGTCGCGCAGGTTCCTCGGACCGTCGGGATCGGGCGCGTCGGCGCTGCGCATCGCCCCTGTCAGCACCACGGGTGCGTCGCCGCCGTAGGTGAGCGCCAACCACAGCGCGGTCTCCTCCATGGTGTCGGTGCCGTGCGTGATCACCACGCCGTCGGCGCCCGATTGGATCGCCGACGCGGCGGCCGAACCGATCGCGTCCCAGTCCGCAGACGTCAGCTCTGAACTGTCGACGGAGAGCAGGTCGACGACGTCGAGATCGTGGCCGTTCAGGCCTGCGATGAGGTCGCTTCCGGTGCGGGTGGGCCGTGCGACACCGTCGTCGTCGGTACTGGTGGCGATGGTGCCGCCGGTGGTGATGATGACGACGCGGCTCATGCGGCGATTGTTCACCATCGCCACTTTGGGATGATGTGGGAGTGACTGATGAATCAACGGGCTCGGCCGAGCCAGTGACCGCCGACGGGGAAACCCCACCGCGGTCCTCGCGGCGTCGCCTCCGCCTGCTGCTTTCGGTCGCCGCCGTGGTGCTGGCATTGGACGTCGTGACCAAGGTGCTCGCGGTCCGGCTGCTCACCCCCGGACTGCCGGTACCGATCATCGGCGACACCGTGACGTGGACGCTGGTGCGCAACTCGGGCGCGGCGTTCTCGATGGCCACCGGCTACACGTGGGTGCTGACGCTGGTCGCCACCGGTGTGGTGATCGGCATCGCGTGGATGGGGCGACGGCTGGTCTCGCCGTGGTGGGCGCTCGGGCTGGGGATGATCCTCGGCGGTGCGCTCGGCAATCTGGTCGACCGGTTCTTCCGTTCGCCGGGCCCGCTGCGCGGCCATGTCGTCGACTTCTTCTCCGTCGGCTGGTGGCCGGTGTTCAACGTGGCCGACCCCGCCGTGGTGGGTGGGGCGATCCTGCTCGTCGGGTTGTCGCTGTTCGGCTACGACTTCGATACCGAGGGCAGGCGCAAGCCGGACAACCCAACGGATGACGCGGCCCAGCACACACCTGCCGACGAGCCAGAACCGTCCTGATGACCACTCGTTCGATGCCGGTCCCCGAGGGGCTGGCCGGCATGCGCGTCGACGCCGGGCTGGCCCGGCTGCTGGGCCTGTCCCGCACCGCGGTGGCCGCGATGGCCGAGTCCGGCGGCGTCGAGCTGGACGGCGCACCGGTCGGCAAGTCGGACCGCCTGGCCGCAGGGGCATGGCTCGAGGTCAAATTGCCGGAAGACCCTGCGCCACTGGAGAATCGGCCCGTCGACATCGAGGGCATGACGATTCTGTACTCCGACGCCGACATCGTGGCGGTGGACAAACCCGCCGGTGTCGCCGCGCACGCGTCGGTCGGGTGGACTGGCCCCACCGTGCTCGGCGGGCTGGCCGCGGCCGGTTACCGCATCACCACCTCCGGCGTGCACGAACGTCAGGGCATCGTGCACCGCCTCGACGTCGGAACCTCTGGCGTGATGGTGGTGGCGATCTCCGAACGCGCCTACACGGTGCTCAAGCGGGCCTTCAAGCAACGAACCGTCGACAAGCGCTATCACGCGCTCGTCCAGGGTCATCCCGACCCGTCCAGCGGAACCATCGATGCACCCATCGGGCGGCACAAGGGCAACGACTGGAAGTTCGCCGTCACCGAGGGCGGGCGGCACAGCATTACGCACTATGACACGGTCGAGGCGCACCAGGCCGCCAGTCTGCTCGACGTCCACCTGGAAACCGGTCGCACACACCAGATCCGGGTGCACTTCTCGGCGTTGCACCATCCGTGCTGCGGCGACCTGACCTACGGCGCCGATCCGAAGCTGGCGAAACGGCTTCGGCTGGAACGGCAATGGCTGCATGCGCGGTCGCTCGCGTTCGCCCATCCCGCCGACGGACGGCGCATCGAGATCACCAGCCCGTACCCGGCAGACCTCCAGCACGCACTAGACGTGCTGCGCCACCACGAATCGTGACCGGCGATCCGAAACCGCGCACCCGCCGGTCGGGCTTGTTGTTCGGCGTAGGCGCCTTCATCTCGTGGGGCCTGTTTCCCGGGTTCTTCCCGCTGCTGCTGCCCGCCGGATCGGTGGAGGTGCTCGCCCACCGCATCGTGTGGAGCGCGGCCAGTTTGCTCCTCGTGCTCGTCGTGGCGCGCCGGCTCGGTGACTTGCGGCGCCTCGGCGTGCGCACGTGGTTCCAGTTGCTGGCGGCGTCGGCGCTGATCTCGATCAACTGGGGCATCTACATCTGGGCCGTGACGCACGGCCACGTCGTCGACGCCGCGCTCGGCTACTTCATCAACCCATTGGTCACGGTGGCGCTCGGCGTCGTGGTGTTCCGCGAGCGCATCGGGCGATGGCAACTGGCCGCGCTGGTGCTCGCGGTGGTCGCGGTGGTGATCCTCGTCGCGGAGGTCGGGGCGCCGCCGTACGTCGCGGTCGGGCTTGCCGCGTCGTTCGCGCTGTACGGCCTGGTGAAGAAAGTGGTGGTGGCCGATCCCCGGGTGAGCGTGGCCGTCGAAACCCTGCTGGCGCTGCCGTTGGCGGGCGGCTACCTGATCGTGCTCGCCGTACTGGGCGAGGGGCACTTCCTGCACTTCGGGACGGGGCATGCCGTGCTCCTGATGTTGGCGGGCCCCGTCACGGCGATACCGCTGCTGTTCTTCGCCGCCGCAGCGCACCGGCTTCCGCTGATCACGATGGGTCTGCTGTTCTACCTCACCCCCGCCATGCAGATGGCCTGGGGCGTCGTGATCGGTCACGAGCCGATGCCGGTGGGCCGCTGGATCGGCTTCGCGCTGATCTGGGTTGCGCTGGTGGTGATGACGATCGACGCGTTCCGCAAGAGACCCGCGGAACCGATTTCGGCCGATGTCGATCTGGCGGCTCCCGAATCGTCATCACGATGAAAGCATCACTCGCGACGACAAGGACGACATCATGCGCTACTGCCTGCTCATGCATTACCAGGAAGGTTCCTCGATCGGTCTGACCGAGGAGGACATGGCGCCCGCGATGGCGGCGTTCGCGGCGTATGCCGACGATCTGTCGGCTGCCGGGGTGTTGATCACCACGGAGGTGCTCGACACCGTCGACGCCACCACGACGGTGACGGCGCGCAACGGCACACCCGAGATCCAGGACGGCCCGTTCGCCGACACCAAGGAGAAGCTCGGCGGCATCTTCGTCATCGACGTGCCGAACCTCGACGACGCGCTGAAGTGGGCTCAGCGCAACCCGGCCAACGGCTGGGGATCGGTCGAAATCCGGCCGGTGGCAAGGACGTACGCCCCTGGGCGCGGGTGGTACAACCCCTGAACGCGCAGCGGTCGCTGGCGGCCTCGGCAATCGCTGGGGTCGTTCGCGAGTCGTACGGCAGGCTGCTGGCGCTGCTCGCCGCGCCGGGCCGGGACATCGCGGCCGCGGAGGACGCCTTGGCCGACGCCATGGAGCGGGCGTTGACGCGCTGGCCCGACGACGGCGTCCCCGACAATCCCGAGGCCTGGCTGCTGGTGGTCGCGCGCAACCGGCTGCGCGACGTGTGGAAGTCGGCGGCCAGCCAGACCAGTCGGCCACTCGACGAAACCGATTGGGGTAGAGGCGAATTCGACGCCTTCGAGGAGCCGGTCGAGCCCGTCGGGTCCGTCGTTCCCGACCGCAGGCTCGAGCTGATGTTGGTGTGTGCGCATCCTGCCATCGCGGCATCGGTTCGTACGCCGCTGATGCTGCAGGTGGTGCTCGGCGTGGACGCCGCGGCGATCGCCACTGCGTTCGCGGTGGAGCCCGCGGCCATGGCACAGCGCCTGGTGCGCGCGAAGAGGCGCATCCGGGACACCGGCATCCCCTTCCAGATGCCCGAACGCGAGCAACTCGCCGAGCGTCTTCCCGCGGTGCTGGAAGCCGTGTACGGCGCTTACGCCATCGACTGGCAGTTGGTTCCGGAGGGTTTGGCCATCGAATCGCTGGCCGCCGAGGCCGTGCACCTCGCACTGGTGCTCGCCGACGTCCTGCCCGACGAACCGGAGGTGCTCGGCCTCGCCGCGCTGACGTGCCTTTCGGAAGCCCGCAGGCCGGCCAGGCGTGCCGAGGACGGCTGCTTCGTGCCACTCGAGGAACAGGACGTCACCCGGTGGGACCCAGCCATGATCGCTCGCGGCGAGGCGCTGCTGGCGCGGGCGCACGCGGCGCACCGCCCCGGGCGATTCCAGTACGAGGCGGCCATCCAGTCCGCCCACTGCAGTCGCGCCTCCCGCGGCCTCGTCGACGCGGTGACGCTTCGCACCCTGCACCGCGCGCTGGTGCGGACGGCGCCGTCCCTCGGTGCCCAGGTCGCCCTGGCAGCGCTGGACGGCGAGATTGACGGGCCTGCTGCGGGATTGCACGCCTTGGATGCCCTGACCGGTCCGGCGCTCGGACGGTTCCAGCCCGCGTTGGTGGTACGGGCACACCTGCTGGCCAGGGTGGGACGCGTCGACGAGGCCGCGCGCGGCTACCGTCGCGCCATTGCGGCCACGTCGGATCCCGGCGTCGCCGAATACCTTGCACGATGTTTGCGAAAGGTCTTGGATTGACCCGCTCCTAGCTATGCCATACGGTTTGCCAGGCGAGCACCATCCGGCTCGCTGGTGAGGTCGGGGACATGCCGCAACTCGATGCGAGGTCGCTACCGGTTGGCCGGCGGCGCCGTGGCCGCCCGACGGGCTCCGACTCGGCCGAGACCCGCAACCGCATCCTGAGGGCAGCCCGTCAGGTGATCAGCGAGCGCGGCTACCACGCCGCCACCTTCCAGGCGATCGCCGCCGCCGCCGACTTGAGCCGTCCCACCCTGCACTGCTACTTCGACTCCCGCGAGCAGATCTACGCGATGCTGGTCGACGAGGCGGGTGACGTGATGGCCGAATGCATTGATGCAGCGAGGCGCAAGAACTCGTTGATCGAACAGCTGACCACGCTGTTCTCGGGAATGCTCGAGGTCGATCGCCTGGACCGGTCGCGGCTCGCGTTCCTGGTCAGCGCGCGGCTGGAGTCCACCCGCAACCCCATCTTGGCGCTCGGCGCGAGCAGTGCCCTGCTGAGCTTCCTGGAGTCACTGCTCGCCGACGCGAAGTCGCGGGGTGAGTTGGCCGCCGACACGTTGGTGACGCCCATCGCCGACATGCTGCATGCCATGTTGTGGGGGGTGGGTCTGCACGCGGGGTTCATCGACACCCCTTCCGGATTGGGTTCGATAACCAAGCAACTCAGCCTGTTGCTTTCCCACGGATTGCTGAACGGCGACGGCGAGCCGACGAATCACAGCGACACGTTCCGCGACACGCCGAGAGCTGTCTGAGTGCGGCCATAGACTGACTCGTCTATGAGTCAGTTCGTCCACCTCCACAATCACACCGAATACTCCATGCTGGACGGGGCCGCCAAGGTCAAGCCGATGCTGGCCGAGGCTCAGCGCCTGGAGATGCCCGCGATCGGGATGACCGACCACGGCAACATGTTCGGTGCCAGCGAGTTCTACAACGCGGCAACCGATGTGGGTATCAAACCGATCATCGGCGTCGAGGCCTACATCGCGCCTGCGTCGCGGTTCGACACCAAGCGCATCCTGTGGGGAGATCCCAGCCAGAAGTCCGACGACATCTCGGGTAGTGGGTCCTACACCCACCTGACCATGGTCGCCGAGAACGCGACCGGCCTTCGCAACCTGTTCAAGCTGTCGTCGCGGGCCTCGTTCGAGGGCCAACTGGGCAAGTGGTCGCGGATGGACGCCGAGATCATCGCCGAACACGCCGAGGGCATCATCGCCACCACCGGCTGCCCGTCGGGAGAGGTGCAGACCCGGCTGCGGCTCGGCCACGAGCGCGAGGCACTGGAGTCGGCAGCCAAGTGGCGCGAGATCTTCGGGGCCGAGAACTACTTCCTTGAGCTGATGGACCACGGACTTTCCATCGAGCGCCGGGTGCGGGAGGGTCTGCTGGAGGTCGGCCGCAAGCTCGGCATCCCCGCGCTGGCCACCAACGACTGTCACTACGTCACCCGTGAGGCCTCCCAGAACCACGAGGCGCTGCTCTGCATCCAGACCGGCAAGACGCTATCGGATCCGAACCGGTTCAAGTTCGACGGCGACGGCTACTACCTCAAGTCGGCCGCCGAGATGCGCGCGCTGTGGGACGCCGAGATACCAGAAGCATGCGACTCCACGCTGCTGATCGCCGAGCGGGTGCAGTCCTACGCCGACGTCTGGACGCCAAGGGACCGGATGCCGGTCTTCCCGGTGCCAGACGGCCACGACCAGGCGTCCTGGCTGCGCCACGAGGTCGCTGCCGGGCTGGCGCGCCGCTTCCCGGCCGGCGTGCCCCAGGACTACGTGGAACGCGGCGAGTACGAGTGCACGGTCATCTGCGACAAGGGGTACCCGTCCTACTTCCTGATCGTCGCCGACCTGATCGACTACGCCAGGTCGGTCGACATCCGGGTGGGGCCGGGCCGAGGATCCGCCGCGGGGTCGCTGGTCGCGTACGCCATGGGCATCACCAACATCGATCCCATCAAGTACGGGCTGCTGTTCGAGCGGTTCCTCAACCCGGAACGCGCGTCGATGCCCGATATCGACATCGACTTCGACGACCGTCGCCGCGGCGAGATGCTGCGCTACGCGGCGAACAAGTGGGGCAGCGACCGGGTGGCGCAGGTGATCACCTTCGGCACCATCAAGACGAAGGCGGCACTGAAGGATTCGGCCCGCGTGC
This sequence comes from Mycobacterium sp., assembly GCA_025963195.1. Taxonomy (GTDB): domain Bacteria; phylum Actinomycetota; class Actinomycetes; order Mycobacteriales; family Mycobacteriaceae; genus Mycobacterium. The sequence goes on from JAOPVF010000375.1 coordinate 7,802, forward strand.
ACTACGGGCAGCCCGGTTTCGCCATCGCCGACCGCATCACGAAGGCGCTTCCTCCGCCGATCATGGCGAAGGACATCTCGGTGGCGGGTATCACCGACCCCAGCCACGAGCGGTACAAGGAGGCCGCCGAGGTCCGCGCCCTGATCGACACCGATCCCGACGTGCGCACCATCTACGAGACCGCACGGGGACTCGAAGGTCTGGTCCGCAATGCGGGCGTGCACGCCTGCGCGGTGATCATGAGCTCCGAACCGCTCATCGAATCGATTCCGCTGTGGAAGCGCCCGCAGGACGGCGCCGTCATCACCGGCTGGGATTACCCGTCCTGCGAGGCCATCGGCCTGCTCAAGATGGACTTCCTCGGGCTCCGGAACCTGACGATCATCGGCGACGCCATCGAGAACATCAAGGCGAACCGGGGCATCGACCTCGACCTCGACACGGTGCCGCTCGACGATCCCGCGACCTTCGAATTGCTCGGCCGCGGTGACACGCTCGGAGTGTTCCAGCTCGACGGCGGCCCGATGCGCGATCTGCTGCGCCGCATGCAGCCGACCGCGTTCGAGGACGTCGTCGCCGTCATCGCGCTGTACCGGCCGGGTCCGATGGGCATGAACGCCCACAACGACTACGCCGACCGCAAGAACAACCGGCAGGCCATCAAACCGATCCACCCGGAACTCGAGGAGCCGCTGCGCGAGATCCTGGCCGAGACCCACGGTCTGATCGTCTATCAGGAACAGATCATGCGCATCGCGCAGAAGGTGGCCAGCTACTCGCTCGCCCGAGCCGACATTCTGCGCAAGGCCATGGGCAAGAAGAAGCGCGAAGTGCTCGACAAGGAGTACGAGGGCTTCGCCGAGGGGATGAAGACCAACGGGTTCTCGGCTCCGGCCATCAAGGCGTTGTGGGACACCGTTCTTCCGTTCGCGGACTACGCGTTCAACAAGTCGCACGCCGCGGGCTACGGGCTGGTGTCGTACTGGACGGCCTATCTGAAGGCCAACTACCCGGGTGAGTACATGGCTGGCCTGCTCACCTCCGTCGGTGACGACAAGGACAAGGCGGCGGTGTACCTGGCGGACTGCCGCCGACTGGGCATCACAGTGCTGCCGCCCGACGTCAACGAATCGGTGCTGAACTTCGCAACCGTCGGCGTCGACATCCGATTCGGCTTGGGTGCCGTGCGCAACGTCGGCGCCAATGTCGTTGCCTCGCTCATCGATACGCGCACCGAGAAGGGCAAGTACACCGACTTCTCCGACTACCTGAACAAAGTGCACATCACCGCGTGCAACAAGAAGGTGACGGAGTCGCTGATCAAGGCGGGCGCATTCGACTCGCTCGGGCACCCGCGCAAGGGGCTCTTCCTGATCCACACCGACGCCGTCGACTCGGTGCTCGGCACGAAGAAGGCCGAGGCGATGGGTCAGTTCGACCTGTTCGGTGGCGCCGACACCGCTGCGGACGCCGTGTTCACCATCAAGGTGCCCGACGACGAGTGGGAGGACAAGCACAAGCTCGCACTCGAGCGCGAGATGCTGGGCCTCTATGTGTCCGGGCACCCGCTCAACGGTGTCGCACATCTGTTGAACGCCCAGGTGGACACCCAGATCCCGGCCATCCTCGACGGTGACGTCGCCAACGACACGCAGGTAAGGGTCGGCGGCATTCTCGCGTCGGTGAACCGGCGCGTGAACAAGAACGGGATGCCCTGGGCGTCAGCACAATTGGAAGATCTCACCGGTGGAATCGAGGTGATGTTCTTCCCGCACACGTACACCACGTTCGGGGCGGACATCGCCGACGACGCCGTCGTGCTGGTCGCGGGCAAGGTGAACATCCGCGATGACCGGGTCTCGCTCATTGCCAACGAGCTCGTCGTGCCGGACTTCTCGAACGCTCAGGTGGACCGGCCGCTCGCGGTCAGCTTGCCGACCCGCCAGTGCACCATCGAGAAGGTCAGTGCGCTCAAGTCCGTGCTCGCGAACCACCCCGGTACGTCGCAGGTGCATCTGCGGTTGATCAGCGGCGACCGGATCACCACCCTGGAACTGGATCAGGCGTTGCGCGTCACGACGTCGTCGGCGCTGATGGGGGACCTGAAGGCGCTTCTCGGTCCCGGTTGCCTCGGCTAGCCGTCGGCACCTAGGACTCGGACGCCGAATCGACGGTTGGTCAGGCTGGGGTTCTTGGCCCGGACCTCCTCCAGCCGCGCGTGGTCGATCCAGGCGGTCACGAGGCCTGGTGCTTCGCCTGCGCCCGCGACGATCTGACCCATGGGGTCGATGATCGCGCTGTGCCCGACGTTGACCGGGCCGGTCTGCCCGCACGCCAGGACGTAGACGGTGTTCTCGATGGCGCGTGCGCGGAGCAGCGTCGTCCAGTGGTCTTCCTTGGCTGGGCCGGCCACCCACGCCGCGGGCACGATCAGTACTTCGGCCCCGGCATCCACCAGAAACCGCGCCATCTCGGGGAAACGCAGGTCGTAACAGGTCATCACACCGAAGCGCAGGCCGTCGCGGTCGAACACCAGCGGGCGAGGTTCGTGCGGAACGATCCGGTCGGACTCGCGGTAACCGAAGGCGTCGTAGAGGTGCACTTTGCGGTAGACGCCGATCGTGCGTCCCTGCTCGTCGACGGCGAGCACGGCGTTCGTGCACCGGTCGTCGTTGCTGGGCGTCTCGGTCATGCCGACGATCACGGCCACGCCCGCGTTCTTCGCGGCCTGGGCGATGGACTGCGCGAACGGTCCGTCCACCGGTTCGGCGGCCGGCCGGACGTCGCCGGTCGGATCGGGGTCGGAGTACATGGCGTTCTCCGGAAGCACGACGAGGGAGGTTCCGCGCGTGCCCGCCGCGGCGATCAACCGGGTGGCCGTGGCGAGATTCTCGGCCTTGTCCGTGGTGGCGGCGAACTGGGCGACGGTGACGTACATGGGCATTGGCTCCATTCGATTTCTTGGCGGTTCAGGACTTGGTGCTCGTGGGTGTGCTGTGGGCCATCGCCCGGGTTTCTGCCAGGGCGGCGCCGAAGCCCGCCACCAGGGCGGTGTGGTCGGCGATCAGCACCACCGGATCCGCACCGTGGACGAGGGCGAATTCCTTCTCGGCCTGTGCCCACGCCGGCAGCACCCACGGTTTGCCTGCGCGGCACGCGGCGTCGGCAATTACTCGAAGGTCGGCGAAGTCGGCATCGGTCCTGGAGTAGGCGCCGCGCGCCCTGCGCAGCGACAGATCGCTCGGGCCGACGAACACGCCGTCGACCGAGTCCAGCGCCAGGATGGCGTCGATCTCCGCCAAGGCGCCGGCGTCCTCGATCATCGGGTAGACCTGGGTCCGGGCGTCCTGCTCGGCCACCCAGACGTCGTCGAAACCGCCGTAGCGCGCGGTCCGGCCGCCTGCGAAGCTGCGATCGCCACGCGGTGGGAACTTGCCGTACCCACAAACGGCGACGGCGTGCGCGAGGTTCTCCACGTGCGGGATGACGACCACGTCGGCGCCGAAGTCGAGCGCCTGCTGGATCGGCCCGCGTTCGGGCGCAAGGACCTTCGCGAGCACCCGGAGGCCGATGGCGCGCAGGAACGGGATGAAACGCTCCAGCTCGGCCAGGTCGAACGCGCCGTGTTCGATGTCGAGTACCACCGTTCCGTACCCGAGGTCGCGAACGATTTCTGCCGCCGCGGCATTCGGCCCGGACAGCCATGCCGCCCATCGGTGGTCCATGTCGTGCAGTTTCATCATCACCTTGTCGTATACTTCGTGTATTCATTTTTTGGGAGGTCAGGATGACGTCCGACGACCTGCAGGTCTCGGCCCGCGATCGCGCATATCAGTGGACCCGCGACGCCATTCTCCGCGGCCATTTTCCCGAGGGTTCGTTCCTCGAGGAGAAGGCGGTCGTGGACCAGACCGGAGTGTCGAGGACTCCGGTGCGCGAGGCCCTTCACCGGCTGGCTGCCGAGAGGTTCGTCGAACTGCTGCCGCGTCGAGGCGCCCAGGTGCACCGGACGACGGCCGCCGAACTCTTCGAAACCTACGAGATGCGGATCGTCTTGGAGGGGCACGCGTTTCGGGTGCTGTGCGAGCAGACGCTCCCGATACCCGACATGTCCGCGCATCTGGACCGGATGGAGGAACCCGATCGGCTTGCGCAGATCATGGCGGGCGACAGAGCCGTCATCGCCGAACATGCGTTGGAGGACTACGAGTTTCACTTCTCGTTCGTCCGGGCGACCGGCAACTCGGTGCTGATCGATCTGTACTCGACCCTGCGTTCGCGCTACCAGCGGATCGGGGTCAACGCGGTCGCGCTGCGCCCGTCCCGAATGACGTTGATCGTTCCCCAGCACCGCACGATCTACGAAACGTTGCAGCGGCATGACTTCGATGCCGCGATTGCCGCATTGCGCGAGCATCTGCGTCCCGACGCCGCGGTCGTCTCCGGTTTGAACTGACGGTTCGCTCACGCGCTCATCGCCTGCCGGGCCCGCCGGCGCTCGGCCTGGGCGACCGGATCGGGGACCGGGGCCGCGGCGATGAGTCGCTTGGTGTAATCGGAGGTCGGCGACCTCAGCACGTTGCCGGCTGGGCCGCTCTCCACTACGCGGCCGTGTTGCAACACGGTGACCTGATCCGACAAAAGCTCGATGACTGCCAGATCATGACTGATGAACAGGCACGAGAAGCCAAGCCGCTCTTGGAGTTCGGCCAACAATGCCAGCACCGTGGCCTGCACGGAGACGTCGAGCGCGGAGGTGGGCTCGTCGGCGATCAGGAATTCGGGGTCCAGGGCGAGTGCCCTGGCGATGCCGACGCGCTGCCGCTGACCGCCTGACAGTTCGTGGGGGAAGCGATCGGCCCAACTGGATGAGACCTTCACGCTATCCAGCAGCGTGCACACCCGGTTCCGGATCTCGGTGCGCGACCCGAACTTGTTGATCACCATGGGCGCCGCCACGGAGTCACCGATCGACAGCCGCGGGTTGAGCGACGAGCCCGGATCCTGGAAGACCATGGAGTAGGTCCGACGTAGCCGGCGCCTGTCGGCGCGACTGGCCGCATGCGGGTCGATCCCGCCGATCCGGATCGTGCCCGCCGCGGGCCGCACCAGCCCGGCGATCGCCCGCCCGATGGTGGACTTCCCCGACCCCGATTCGCCGACCAGGCCGTGCACACTGCCTCGCGAAATCGCCAAGTCGACGCCGTGCACCGCGTGAAAGGGCTTGCGCCCCAATCCGCCCGGATAGATCACGTCCAGCCCGGAGACCTCCAGCAACGGCTCGCGATGGGATGTGGCAGACACCTCGTGTCGTCCACTGGGCCGCGGCACCGCGGCAAGCAGTTGCGCGGTGTAGTCCGCCTTGGGTGCGGAGAAGATCTGCCTGACCGGTGCTTCCTCGATCACGGCGCCGGAACGCATCACGACCACCCGGTCGGCGAGGTCGGCCACCACCCCCATGTCGTGGGTGATCAGCAGCACCGCAGCGCCGAGGTCCTTCTGGAGGCGCCGAAGGAGGTCGAGGATGTCGGCCTGCACCGTGACGTCCAGCGCGGTGGTCGGCTCGTCCGCGATGATCACGTCCGGCGAACCCGATACCGCCATCGCGATCATCGCCCGCTGCCGTTGACCTCCGGACAGCTGGTGTGGGTAGCTGTCGATCCGACGCTCGGGTTCCGGTATCTCGACCAGACGCAGAAGCTCGAGAGTCCGCTCGCGGGCCCGTGCCTCGGTGACGTCCTCGTGGCTGCGAATCGCCTCGACGATCTGCTGGCCGATGGTGTACACCGGGTTGAGCGCGGTCATCGGCTCTTGGAAGATCATCGCGATGCGCTTGCCGCGCAACGCCCGCAACGGCTCGCCATGAAGCTCGCTGATCTCTTCACCGTCGAAGCGAATGCTGCCATGGACGCGCGCGTTCGGGGCGAGCAGCTTCAGGACCGACATCGAGCTGACCGACTTGCCGGACCCTGATTCGCCAACCAACGCGAGCACCTCGCCACGGCATACCGAGAAGCTGACCCCGCGCACTGCCGGCACGGTGTCACCGCCGACCTGAAAGTCGACGCTGAGGTCACTGACCTCCAGCACGACGTCGCCAGTCATCGGCCCAGGGTGCCCTGTTTGAGGAAACCCTTGCCATCGGCGGTGTTCCGCTCATACTCGGCCAGGTAGTCGCTGCAGAACTCGAGTACCCGTTCGATCCAGACCTCGCCGATCTTCGGGTCGCCAAGCGAGACGTCCCCCGTGCAGCCGTTCTCGCTGACTTCGGAGAAGTCCCATAGGACGGTGCCGCGCACATCCTGGCCGGGGATGGCCGCCTCGCCGTAACTGACCGGAGTCCAGCCTGCGGAGGAGCGCAACCCGGTGTCGGCCGTCGGGGCGGGCTGGACCTGGTCGGGGAACATCGCAAGCATCGCGGAGTGCTCTGGTTCGGCGCCGTGTCCGTAGGCGGTAGCCGGGTCGGCGTACTGGTCTTGCATCAGGGCGTACCCCAGCGACCACGGGTACAGGTGTCCGACCAGGATCCCGAGGTCCCGCCGGGCATCCATTGCGGCGCTGGTGACGGGTGCGACGTTCCCGCCGTTGTTGTCCAACAACACGATTCGCCGGAAGCCGGACTGCACCAGCGCCTGCAGCAGCTCGTAGGTGACAGCGCGCAGCGTCTGGGCGGACAACGACAGGTTGCCAGGGTAGCCGCGGAACATCGGCGAATGGCCGTAGTGCAGTGCGGGCGCGACCAGGTACCCGTTGCGGGCGGCCAGTTGATCGGCCACCCATTCGGCGACGATCGAGTCCTCGTGCACCGGCAGGTGTGGACCGTGTTGCTCGACGGCCCCGATCGGCAGCAGCACGACCGGGTCGGTGGCGGCCACGTCCCGCACTTCCGTCCAGGACAGCTCGCCGAGCCGATGGGTCCTCGGGTGGGCGGTGGTCGCGGTGCTCACAGTGTCATCCTTTGCAGTTCGGGGATGGGTCATCGGACATTCCCCCGTCGCTTCGCTCGCCCCGGCAGTGCTCCGCGCTTTCGCGGATCGAGCAGGTCGCGCAGTCCGTCACCGAAGACGTTGAGTGCCAACACGACGGCGACGATCACGATCGACGGGTAGATCAACAGCGATGGCTGCACTTCGAGGAAGTCTCGACCGGTGCCGACCATCGAGCCCAGTGAGGGCAGCGGTGGCTGCGCACCGAGACCGAGGAAACTCAGGCCGGCCTCCAGCTGGATCGCAAAGCTCACCGAGAGGGTCACCTGCACGATGATCGGAGCGGAGACGTTCGGAAGGATGGTGCGCAGCAAGATGTTCGGCGTCGATGCGCCCATGATCTGGGCCGCTTCGACGTACTCGACGTGCCGCAGCGCCAGCACCTGGCTGTACACGATCCTGGTGAACCGCGGGATGTAGAGCACACCGATCACTAGGACGACGTTGACGAGCTCGTCGCCCAGGATCGCCACGGCGGCGATGGCAAGCACCACGGGCGGAAAGCTGAGCAGGATGTCGATGGCCCGCATGATCACCGTGCCCACGATGCGTCCGGCGTAGCCGGCGATCAGTCCGAGGGCAACGCCGATCACCGCCGCGATGATGACCGAGCTCACGGCTACCGACAGCGTGGTCCGCAGGGCGATCAGCAACCGGGAGAAAACGTCTCGACCGAAGTCATCGGTCCCGAGCAGGCCGTCCGGGCTCAGTGGCAGGCCGACCATGTCGCGGTAGTCGTACGGCGCGATGAGTGGCGCCAATAGTGCGACGAGGGTGGCCAGCACGAGGAAACCGCCGGTGACTGCCGTACGGCGGTTGCGCAAGGCCCGGCGCCACAGGCCGTCTCGGCCAACGGGTGTGGCCGCGACTGGCGTGTCGGTGAGGATGCCGTCGGTGAGGGTCATCTAGCTCTCCGTGGTTCGGGGGTCGAGGATCCGAACAGCCAGATCGCCGATCAGGTTGACGACGATGACGATGGTGGCGGTCGCGAGCACCACCGCCTGGATGACCGGATAGTCGCGCTGCCCGACCGCGTTCATCAGCAGGGAACTGATTCCGGGCCAGCCGAAGATGGTCTCGACGAGCACCGTGCCACCGATCAACGTCGTGAGCTCGACCGTGGTGATCGACACCACCGGTACCAACGCCGTCCGCAGCGCGTGCCGCCGGACCACTAGCTTCTCCGCCACGCCCTTGGCCCGCGCGGTTCGCACGTAGTCGGCAGACAGCGTGTCCAGCATTGCCGACCGGGTCATCCTGGTGATCACCGCGCATGCGGCGCCTGCCAACGTGATCACCGGCAGAACCAGAATTTGTAAGTGCCCCAAGGGATCCGCCCATGGCGTGACGAACCGTCGCGGCGGCAGGATCGGGATCCAGAACGTGAAGACGAGCAGCAACAGCGTGCCGACCACGAACACCGGAAGCGAGATGCCGAGGATCGATCCACCGACCAAGAGGTGGTCGGCGGGCCGGTCGGCGTGCGTCGCGGCGATCCGGCCGAGAACCACCCCGATCACGACGGCGATCGCCAGGGCCAACAGGACGAGTTCCAGCGAGTTCATCAGCCGCGTCGGAAGATCCTGTATGACGGGCCGACCGGACAGCAGGGACGTGCCAAGGTCACCGGTCGACAACCTGCCCCAGAAACTGAAGTACTGATCGGCTACCGGTGTGTTCAGATGCATGGCCTCGCGTGCCGCGGCGACCTGCTCCTCGGTGGCGCTGTCACCGAGGGAGGCCCGCGCCGGGTCTCCTGGGATCAGCCGGATCAGGAAGAAGACGATGCTGCCCACGACGAACAGCTGCACCACGGCAAGTCCGAGCCGCCGAATCACGTAGTTGCTCATTGGGCTCGCTCCAACCAGGTTCGCCGCAACGCCGTCCCGTTCCATGCCCCTTTGGGCGGATGGGCGTAGCCCTTGACGTAGGTGTGGAATGCCTCACCCTGCTCGCGTCGCACGGTGTAGGTGAGCGGGACGAGTTCCAGGGAGCGCCGCTCGAGGTCGGCGTAGATCTCCATCCGCAAGCCGGGATCCTGTGCCTTGCGCCCTTCGCGCAGCAGACGATCCGTCTCGGGATCGGAGAACGAAAAGGTCTTCGCGAGCACACCGGTGCTGCCGAGGATGTCCGACAGCGCCGCCGGGTCGCCGAATTTCGGTGCGGTGCCCCAGGCGTGGACGGGAAACTTCTTGTCGGTCACGCTCTGCCGGAATGTGAGCCACTCCTGTTGCACGAGATCGACGTCGAGTCCGGTCGAGCGCAGCGAGGGCAACATCGCCTGGGCTGGGCGGAAGATGACGGAGTACGAGCTGGTGGTGACCATCGGAAACCGCAGCCCGTCGGCGCCCGCCTGCTTCAAGAGGGCACGAGCCTGGTCCGGGTCGTAGGGCATCGAGCCTGCGAGCTGGGTGGCATACGGCGCGAAGTCTGGTGTCATCAGCGAACCGTCGATCGCGGCGCCATGGCTCAGAAATGCGGTGTCCAGCACGGCATCCCGGTCGATCGACATCGCGACTGCCCTGCGGACACGGACGTCGTCGAACGGCTTTTGCGCAAGATCGAAGCCGACGTAGCCGAATCCGAAGTTCTTGTCGGAGGCGAACTGCAGCTGTGGGTTGCGGGTGACGACGTCGACGTGTGTGGCGGGGACGTAGTCGATCATGTCGACGGTCGCCGCGCGCAGGGCGGTGACCCTGGCGTAGTCGTCGCCCATCGGCTGGAAGACGATCCCGTTGAGATAGGGCAAGTCGGGTTCGAAGTACGAGTCGAACCTCTCGTAGGTGGTCGCGACGCCGGGCACCCGCTCGACGAAGCGGAACGGACCCGTGCCCATCACGGTTGTCTTCGGGTTGACGCCCGACTCGAACCAGCGCCTGCTGACGATCAGCGTCGGCGGAAGGGCAAGCGCGAAGGGCAGGGCCACATCGGGTTCGGAGAGGCGCATTTCGACGGTCCTGGGATCCCTGGCGACCACGTCGACGATATCTGCGAGTAGTGGAGCCGACGAGGCCGCGGTTGCCTTGTCCTGCATGCGCCGGACGGAGAACACGACGTCGTCGGCGGTCAGCGGTGAGCCGTCGTGGAACTGCACGCCGGGGCGTAGGCGCACGACATAGGTTCGGGGGTCGGTGAACCCGTACTCCTCGGCGAGGTCCCCGACGATCTCACCGCTCGAGTCGAATTGCAGCAGGCTGTTGTAGGACAGTTGGCGCAGGTAATCCGATGCCGCGCCAGTCGTGACGTGCGGGTCGAAGTTGGCGGGATCGGTCGACAACCCGAAGTAGAGGATTCCGCCGCGGCTCGGTGTCCCTGCGGCGCCCGGCTGAACTTCGTTTGCCCTGTCGGGCAGCGCAGTCGGATTGCCGCATCCGCCGACGATGGCCGACGAGGCTGCAACTCCTGCTACTGCGGCTCCGGCGGATAAGAACCTCCGCCTGCTGAGAGCGACCACCGGACCTCCCTGTAGTGACCGGGCGTTAGTCGAGCCCTCGGATCGTCATCGAATCCTTGGCGTATGGATCATGTATACGTGACGCCCACACGGTTTGCAAGACGAATCGGGAATGAAGTTCATCCGGCCATTGGCCGGCGAATCGGGCCCGGCCGTTGGTGCTTGGCGTTGGTGCTGGGTGACGGCGTCTCTCGGGCCCATGCCCAATTCGACTGGGACGTGGTCGATCTCGAAGACGGCAGCGGCTAGAACCCGTAGCGCAGGATCCGCGCCTTGCGAGCGCCTGACTTGGTCTTGCCCATCAGCTTGGTGGACACCCGCAGCCAGCCAGGGAAGAGATCGACTTCTGGCGCGGCGGTCAGGCTTGCCTCCTCGACCAGGACCATTCGCGGGTTCCACGTCTCCGGATGATGCGCGTCCTTGAAACCGGCGTAACCCCACTGGCTTCCGACGTCCTTGAACATCTTTTGTGGAAAGGCCTTGATCGCCGCCCGACTGAACCAGCCGATTCCTCCGTAGTCGTTGAAGGCGAGCTCGCCGGATCCGAAGTGCTCGGTGATGCGTCGAAAGATGCCGGCGATCACCGGCTCGGCAAGGAAGGCGAACAGGCCGTCGGCGATCAACATGGTCGGGCGGTCGGCCGGAATGACGTCGGGCCAGTGCTCGTCGGCCAGCGACACCGGCACCGAGTGTGACTGCGGGTTCGCAGGCAGGGCTTCGTCACGCAGGGCGGCGATCCCGGGCAGGTCCACGCTGTACCAGTCGACCGACGGTGGGGGAGCGACGCGGTACACGCCGCTGTCCAGTCCGGCGCCCAGATCGACCACTACGGCATCCGGATGCTTGGCGACGAACCAGCGCACCCGGTCGTCGAGCATCTTGGCCCGCAGGGCGGTCTGCAGGACCACGCTGTTCTGCACGCCCAGCCCCGCGAAGTCGTAGTCGATCTTGCCGATCACTTCGCCGGCCAATGTGTCACCGAGGATCGGTCGTGGCGAACGGCTGTCCATGGCACGTGCGTACTCGGTGAGAAAAGCGGTCTGCTCGACGGGTGTGAGTGTCGACGTTGCGATGCCCATGACCGCAACATACTCTACTTCTTCCGCTGAACGTTTTGCCCAAAACGTTCACACCCCTTGCGATTACGCGCGGCGGGCGCCGGTCCACGGCTGTTCGTTTCTGCTCCGCCGCTCGGCTTCGTCGGCCCGCTCCTTGGCCCACAGGTCTTCGAAGTCTTCGCCCTGGTGCACATTGGGTAACCGGTTCAGCACCCGGCTGAGCCACTTGGGCGCCGTGGTCGGCTCCCATTGAGGCAGAGCCATGCTCAGCGCGTTCAGGGTCTTGAGGACGATGAAGACGCCGAACAACGCGGACGCATCGGTCATGACGGCGCCGAACATGCCGATCACCAACGTGAGATGGACGACGGCGATCCGGCCGAGACTGCGGTTCGCGGTCTGTTCGACCTGCCAGAACGTCCACCGTCGCAGTCCTGGGAGGTCCACCGCGAACTCGATGGCGAGGACGACGAGCACACCGACGCACCCGTTGCGTACCTGATGCCAGACGACGCCTGCCAAATCTGCTTGCGCGTTGTGGTCGAGCATGAACAGGATGACCCCGAGGAACACACCGTGTGCCGCGGAGAAGACGAGGCTCGTCATCTGGAACCCGTTGAGGAACGAGGTCTGCGAGCCGCGCCCCGCTGATTTGGGTGCGCGGTACTCGAAGTGGCCACGACGTGGGCTGAAGCGCTGATTCGCGATGATCCGTGCCGCAACGAACAGGCACACCGCCACGTTCTCGAACCAGTAGACCACCAGCGTCGTGCCCGCCGACCATTCCTCGACGAACCAGCCGACCGCCGGAATCGCGTTGACGGCCAACAGCGCCAGCAGATGAACGCTCCGCATCGTCAGCCCAAAACGTTCACGGCCCTTGCGATTACGAGCGCCAGCGTGGTCACCGAGACCGCCGCCTGTACGGTCATCATCGCTTTGGCCCATCGTGCCAACGGCATGGTGTCGGTCGGTGAGAACGCCACCGCGTTGGTGATGCTGACGTAGAGGTAGTCGACGAACTCCGGGCGCCAATTCGGTGGTGCCAGTTCGCGTTCCGTCATCTGAGGAAACATGAAGTCGGGGTACTTGCCTGCGCCTTCGCGCCGAGCGAAGGGCCCGCCGCGGTCCAGCTCCCAGAACCAGATCCCGAAGACGATGATGTTGGTGACGAAGATGGCGCCCCCGCTGCCGAGCAGCACGGCGGCCTTGTTGCTGACCTCGCCGGACAGGATGCGAATGTCGAGGACCAGCGCGGACAACGTGTTGTCGGTGGTGATCGCCCCAAGCAGCACGTAGCTGGCCCACCTGCCGAACGTCGTCTGCCGGGACAGCCGCAGCGGGTTCAGACTCACCAGAACCACGACGAGCAGGATCTCCAGCCCGATCAACGGCCAGCGCGGCACCACCGTGTAGCTCTTCGGGATCGCGAGTTGCAGCGCGATCACGACGATCAACGCGGCCAGAACGGGCAGCCTGCTCTCCGGATCTCCCGGGCGCAGCCAGGACGGGACGTGGTGTTCGGCGTCCGAGGCGACGTGCTCGGCACGCACGACGAACGCCTCGACCCGCTTCGGATGCTCGGGAGTGTCGGCCATGCGTTCAGTCTGTGGGCGACCATGGACTAATGGACGACGACACGACGACAACCTCCCGTTCTCCGCTCGCCCCGGCCTCCCCTTCTCCCGTCGCCCCGGAATCCCGACACGTCAGCGTCTGGATCGACGCCAGCCCCGACGCGGTGTACGCGCTCGCGTCGGATCCCGCCGAGCTGCCGCGCTGGGCAGCGGGTCTTGCCGACCCCTCGTTGTCCGACGCGGTCGTCGACTTCGCGGCGCACAACGAGTTCGGCGTGCTCGACCACGTCGTTCGGCTGCCGTCCGGTGAGGCCGTCTACAACCCGATGCGAGTGATCCCGGGGGAGACCGGCTGCGAAGTGGTGTTCACGCTGCGCCGCCGACCCGGGGTCACGGACGCCGAGTTCGAGGCCGATGCCGCAGCGGTGGCAACGGACCTGGAGACGTTGCGGGGACTACTCGAGAACTAGTCGTCCGACGACTGGAACAGGCCAAGGCCAAGCCAGACCACGGTGCCGGCGGCCGCGGCGGCCACGACGGCAGGGCCGGGATTCATGGTGACGACGCCGACGACGAGCAACACCAGCAGACCGATGCCCAGCGCGACCAGCTTGTACGCCGGCCACGGGACACCGGCGATCCGCACTTCGGTGCCTGATGTCACTAGCTTGACGCTGGGGGCCGTCATGGTATTGACGATAGCTCGTATCCGAGAGTTCGGGCAACCGAAACGCTGGATCAGGTACATCTTCGTGTGGACGGAAATATGCTGAGCGAATGCCTCTGACCGGAGAATACGAGCCAAGCACGTCGGACTGGGCCCGCGAGAACGCGGAGACCTACATCAGGTCGGGCGGCACCGACGGCACCGAGCTCAAGGGCAAGGCCGTCATCCTGCTGACGACGGTTGGCGCCAAGTCCGGAAAGATCCGCAAGACCCCGCTCATGCGGGTGGAGCACAACGGTGAATACGCGGTGGTGGCGTCGCTGGGCGGGGCCCCCAAGCATCCCGTCTGGTACTGGAACATCAAGAAGAATCCTCGCGTCGAACTACAGGACGGCACCGTCACCAAGGACTACGACGCCCGCGAGGTGGTGGGTGAGGACAAGGCCGTGTGGTGGGAACGTGCGGTCGAGGCCTGGCCCGACTATGCCGAGTACCAGAAGAAGACCGACCGGCAGATCCCGGTGTTCGTGCTGACCCCGGTCAGCTAAACCGGTTTCCGCCCGCCCCCCGCGAGGTGGCACCATGGATCGGTGTCCGCTGAGTTGAGCCAGAGTCCCCGCACGTCATCGCCGCTGACCGCGGCCGACATCGATGCGGCCGCTGAGCGAATTTCCGGCGTAGTGGCCCTCAGCCCGCTGCAGCTCAGCGATCGGTTGTCGGCGATCACCGGTGCCAGCGTCTACCTCAAGCGCGAGGACCTGCAGGCGGTGCGGTCCTACAAGCTGCGCGGTGCCTACAACCTGCTGATGCAGTTGACGCCGGAGGAGATCGCCGCAGGCGTGGTGTGCTCATCGGCGGGCAATCACGCCCAGGGCTTCGCGCTGGCATGCAGATCGATGGGCATCCACGGACGGGTCTACGTGCCTGCCAAGACGCCGAAGCAGAAGCGGGACCGCATCCGCTACCACGGCGGCGAGTACATCGAGCTCATCGTCGGTGGTAAGACCTACGACGTCGCGGCTGCGGCCGCACTCGAGGACGTCGCCCGCACCGGCGCCACCCTGGTGCCGCCATACGACGACCTTCGCACCATGGCGGGCCAGGGCACCATCGCCGTGGAGATCCTGAGCCAACTCGACGCCGAACCCGACCTGGTCGTCGTCCCGGTCGGTGGCGGTGGGTGCATCAGCGGCATCACGACGTACCTCGCCGAACGCACCACGAGTACCGCGGTGCTTGGGGTGGAACCTGCGGGCGCGGCCGCGATGGTCGCCGCGTTGGCCAACGGTGAGCCGGTCACCCTCGACCACGTCGATCAGTTCGTCGACGGTGCGGCGGTCGCGAAGGCGGGCGCGCTGCCGTACGCCGCCCTGGCGGCGGCCGGTGACATGGTGTCGATCACCACCGTCGACGAGGGCGCCGTGTGCTCGGCGATGCTCGACCTGTACCAGAACGAGGGCATCATCGCCGAGCCGGCTGGTGCGCTGTCGGTCGCCGCGCTCCTCGAGGCCGACGTCGCCCCGGGGTCGACGGTGGTGTGCCTGGTCTCGGGCGGCAACAATGACGTATCGCGCTACAACGAGGTCGTCGAGCGCTCGCTGGTGCACCTCGGACTCAAGCACTACTTCCTGGTGGACTTCCCACAGGAGCCCGGCGCCTTGCGCCGCTTCCTCGACGAGGTGCTCGGCCCCAACGACGACGTCACGCTGTTCGAGTACGTCAAGCGCAACAACCGGGAGACGGGCGAGGCGCTCGTCGGCGTCGAACTCGGCTCGGCAGCCGACTTCGACGGGCTGATGGAACGCATGCGGGCGTCCGAACTACACGTCGAGGCGCTCGAACCGGGGTCACCGGCGTACCGCTACCTCACCTGAGCTGATGGACGATCTCGAGGAATCCGAGACGGACCAACCCGATCTCGAGGAATTGCGCCGCCAGTACGAAGAGGCGGCCGACGACGGAGACAGCGACGCCGAGTTCTCCCTCGGCGTGCTGCACGCGCAGTGGATGGATCCGCCGGACCTGGATGCGGCGTGCCGCTGGTACGAGCGTGCCGCCGACTCGGGCAACCTCGACGCCATGGTCAACCTCGGCATCATCTGCGCGGAGCGAATGGACCCGCCCGATCTCGATGCGGGTCGCCTTTGGTACCAGCGCGCGGCCGAAGCCGGGCGCGCTGAAGCGATGCTCGGGCTCGGCTGGATACACGAAGAGCTCACGCAGCCAAGGGATCTCGAAGCGGCGTGTCAGTGGTACGAACGGGCCGCCGACGCAGGGAACGTCGACGCGATGCTCAGGCTCGCATACCTGTACCAGGTGTTGGTGAGCCCGGCCGATCCGGATGCGACGCGACAGTGGTGGGAGCGGGCCGCTGAAGCGGGCCACAGCGACGCCATGCACAACCTCGGGGTGCTGCACCACGCGTTCATGGATCCGCCGGATGACGAACAGGCGCGGCGCTGGTGGGAGCGCGCCGCCGAGGCGGGGGAGAGCAAGGCGATGAACAGCCTCGGTCTGCTCTATTCGCGCTGGATGGATCCACCTGATCTGGATACGGCCCGGCACTGGTATGAACGTGCGGCCGAGGCCGGGAATTACAACGCCATGAACAACCTCGGGTGGCTGCACCACAAGCAGATGGATCCGCCTGATCTGGACACCGCACGGCGCTGGTACGAGCGCGCAGCCGACGGCGGCCACCGCAGGGCGAAGCTCAACCTGGTGGGCTGGCGGATCGATGCGGCGCGCAGGCGGGTGCAACGCGATTCGGAACACGAGAACGGGTCGGAATGACCGGGGTGGCGGTCACGCGGTCGACGTCACGACGCGCAGGATCGCGAACGAATGCCCGCCAAGACGCGTGGCGTCCGCGCCGACGGCCGGCTCGTCGGAAGCCAACACCACCTCGCCAGTGACGGGTACCGACGCCGGTTCGGTGCCGAGATTGCAGGCGACGGCGAATGCCCCGCGCCGCAAAACGATCCAGCGCTGATCCTCGTCGTAGTCCACGCCGAGATGGTCCAGCCACGGGTCGGCGAAGTCGGCTTCGGAGCGCCGCAGCGCGATCAGCCCGCGGTAGACGTCGTGCAGCCGCGCGTGCTCGCCCGAGTCGATCTCGTTCCATGCCAGTTTGGAGCGCTCGAAGGTCTGCGGGTCCTGCGGGTCGGGCACCTCGTCGGCGTCCCACCCGTGCTCGGCGAACTCGGCCTTGCGCCCCTCGGCGGTGGCACGGGCGAGTTCTGGTTCGGGGTGGCTGCTGAAGAACTGGAACGGGCTCGAGGCGCCCCACTCCTCACCCATGAAGAGCATTGCGGTGTAAGGAGATCCGAGCACCAGCGCGGCCTTGACCGCGAGTTGTCCGAAGGTCAGGTTCTGCGACGGCCGGTCGCCGACGGCGCGGTTGCCCACCTGGTCGTGGGTCAGGGAGTAGGCCAGCAGTCGGGTGGCGGGGATGGTCGAGGTGTCGAGGGGGCGGCCGTGTCGCCGGTGCCGGAACGAGGAGTAGGTGCCTGCGTGGAAGTACCCGTGCTTCAGCGTGGTCGCGAGCGCCTCCAGTGAGCCGAAGTCCGAGTAGTAACCCTGGCGTTCACCGGACACGGCGGTGTGGATGGCGTGGTGGACGTCGTCGTCCCACTGCGCGGTCATGCCCAATCCACCGCGATCGCGTGGCGTGATCAGCCGGGGGTCGTTGCGGTCGCTCTCGGCGATCAACGACAGCGACTTGCCCAATCGGGCTGCCAGCGAATCGGTTTCGTCCGACAGTTCCTCGAGGATGTGCACGGCCGTGGTGTCGACCAGGGCGTGCACGGCGTCGAGGCGCAGCCCGTCGGCGTGGAAGTCACGCATCCAGCGCAGCGCGCATTCGATGATGTAGGTGCGCACCTCGTCGGATCCGGCGTCGGCGATGTTGACCGACTCGCCCCACGGATTGCTGCCCGTGGACAGGTACGGCCCGAACCTGGGTAGGTAGTTTCCGGAGGGGCCGAGGTGATTGAACACCGCATCGATCAACACGCCGAGCCCGCGGGCGTGGCAGGCGTCCACGAAGCGCACCAGGCCGTCCGGTCCGCCGTAGGGCTCGTGCACGGCGTACCACAGCACGCCGTCGTAACCCCAGCCGTGCGTCCCGCTGAACGCGTTGACGGGCATGAGTTCGACGAAGTCGACGCCGAGATCGGCCAAATAGTCCAGCCGGTCGATCGCGGCGTCGAAGGTGCCTGCCGCCGTGAACGTCCCGACGTGCAACTCGTAGAGCACCGCACCCTCGATGGAGCGGCCACGCCAGCCGGCGTCGGTCCAGGTCGCCGTGGACGCGTCCCACAGCTGCGAGCGCTCGTGCACCCCATCGGGCTGCCGCGGCGAGCGCGGATCGGGCAGGACTTTTTGGTCGTCCCCGCCATTCCCCGTCGCTTCGCTCGCCCCAGGGTCCAGGAGGAAGCCGTATCTCGCATCCGGACGTGCGTCGACCACCGCACGCCACCAGCCGTCGTCCGATCGCGTCATCGTGTGCACCGTGCCGTCGACGTCGAGTCGCACACGGTCGGGTCGCGGTGCCCACACGGCGAATTCGTGATCAGCCACGCGTCTTCTCCAACAGCGCCACCGGCAGGTCCGCGTACAAGTTCGCCGGCGCGATGCTCCCGGTGAACTGGCGCCCCGTGAGCCGGTCAATCCAGTCGCCGGCAGGCAGCGCCAATGACGTGTCACCCCAGCCGGTGTCGGCCAGCCGCACCGTCCACCGGCTCACCGCCACCACGACGTCGTCCCCGCGCTGGAACGCGACGACGTGCTCGCGCGCCGATCCGATCGCCGGCACCGGTCGGTAACCGCCAGAGGCGAACGCGTCGGGCCGCTCGCGGCGCAACCGCAGCGCCGCGGTGACGACGCGGACCTTGGGGTCCGTCATGGCGGGTAGCGCCTCGCGATGCACACCGAAGTCGACCGGCCTGCGGTTGTCGGGGTCGACGAGGCTGTCGTCGGCGAGTTCTGTGCCTTGGTAGACGTCGGGCACCCCCGGTGCGGTGAGCTGAATCAGCTTCTGGCCCAAGGCGTCACCGATGCCGAATTGGTCGAGCCGGGCGACGAGCGAGGTCAGCTCCGCGGCCGCCGGCCCGTCGATCACCTCGTCCAGCCAGGCGTGCACGGCGGACTCGAAACCGTCGTCCGGATCGTTCCACGTGGTGTGGGCGGCGGCCTCGCGGATCGCCTTCTCCGTGTAGCCGTGCAGGCGACCGCGGAGCTCGTCGGTGACCGCACCGTCGGCCGGCCACACGCCGAACACGTTCTGCCACAAGAACAGTGCCGTGGCCGTGTCGGGTGGCGGTGCCTGCCGCATCCACTTGCCGACCAGCTCGCCCCACAACGACGGCACCTGCGACAACACCCCGATGCGGGCGCGGACGTCCTCGCTGCGCTTGGTGTCGTGGGTGGTCAACGTCGTCATCGCCGACGGCCATAGACGAGCGCGGACGCCGGCGCGGTCGTGGAACTCCGCGGCGCCGACGCCGAACCACTCGGGCTCGCCACCCACCTCGTTGAGCGACACCAGTCGCGCATCGCGATAGAAGAGGCAATCCTCCTTGGACTTTGCGGTGGCCGCGCCGCACAGCTGCTGCAGGCGTACCGCAGCCTCCCCACCAGCCGACACCGCGGTGGCGACGATGGCCAGTGGTTCGGCGAATCGTGGTGTCGCGATGGCGGTCTCGGCCAGAGCCACGGACAGTACCGACGCCAACGTCAGGTAGTCCGAGCGATACACGCCGACGTGGCTGATCAACGCGGCGACCGCCGCGGCGAGATCTGGATGTTCGATTCCGGTGGCCGCGACGATCGCCCGGCACAGGCGCCCCAACTCACTGTGCAAGGTGGTGGTCACTGCGTCGACCTTGAGCCGCGTAGCCAGTTCGGGGTAGTTGTCGGTGCCCGCGGAAGCTGTGCCTGCGAACCGGACGAGCTCGGTCAGTGCCTGTTCACCGGTGGGATCGACGAACAGGCCGCCGATCTCGCGCAGTGCGTCGTAGCCGGTGGTGCCTTCGACGGGCAGCGTCGGATCCAGCGGTTCGTCGACCGCGAGGATCTTCTCGATCACGATCCAGGCATCGGGCCCGGTGATCTCGCGCAGCCACTCCAGATACCCGGCCGGATTCGACAGGCCGTCGGGGTGATCGATGCGGACTCCGTCGACCAGACCTTCGGCGAACCAGCGCGCCACCTCGACGTGCGTGGCGTCGAACACGGCGCGGTCCTCTTGGCGCAGGCCGGCCAGCGAGGTGATGGAGAAGAACCGCCGGTAGCCGCACACGTTGTGGCGCCAGCCGACCAGCCGGTAGTGCTGGCGGTCGTGCACGTCCACGCCACTACTCGCACCGGTGCCTGGGGCGATGGGCCACGCGCGGGAGTCCAGCCGTAGCACGTCGCCGTCGACGGTGAGGGACTCGACGTCGTCGTCGGAACCGAGGACGGGCAACACGATTCGGCCATCGGGGTCGAGTGTCCAGTCGATGTCGAAGTATGAGGCGAACGTCGATTCCCTGCCGTGGGTGAGCACGTCCCACCACCACGGGTTCTGCCGCGGGTCATCGACGCCGACGTGATTGGGAACGATGTCCACGACCAGGCCCATGCCCCGCGCCCGGGCCGCGTGCGACAGCCGGGCCAGGCCATCGGCACCGCCGAGCGCGGCCGACACCGTCGTGGGATCGACGACGTCGTAACCGTGCGTCGAACCCTCGGCGGCGGTCAGGATCGGCGACAGGTACACGTGACTGACGCCGAGATCGTCGAGGTAGTCCAGCAGGTTCTCGGCATCGGCGAAGGTGCACCGGTCGCCGCGCATCTGCAACCGGTACGTGGACACGACGGGGCGAGCCATGGACATCGAGATGCCCTCTACGCCGACTTCTTGAGTACCAGCACCGAACGGGGTTGCACGGTGATCTTCTCGTCGGCGCTGATCACCAGGTCGGTGTCACCCGCAGGGCTAGCGGTGTCCAGCACGGCCGTCCATTCGTTGGCGTAATCGCCTGCGGGAGTCACGAAGTCGAT
>JAOPVF010000390.1 GCA_025963195.1 Mycobacterium sp.
TCTCGTCGAGGTGGCCGTGATGGCCCTCGGCGATCAGGTCCTGGATCAGTGAGCCACCGGTGGCCACCGCGATGAGCTGGGCTCCGCGGCAGACGCCGAGGACCCGTTTGCCCGCGTGGTGTGCCGCACGGAAGGCCCGCAGTTCCATGCGGTCGCGTTGGCGGTCGACGGCGTCCAGCGT
The DNA here is from genome assembly GCA_025963195.1 of Mycobacterium sp. GTDB lineage: Bacteria > Actinomycetota > Actinomycetes > Mycobacteriales > Mycobacteriaceae > Mycobacterium. The sequence goes on from JAOPVF010000390.1 coordinate 182, forward strand.
GGTGCGTACGCTCTCGCCGTACTCCGAGGGGTGGACGTCCCCGCCGCCCGAGAGCAGCAGCGCGTCGACGCGGCCGAGTACCTCTTCGACGCCCGCCGAGTCACCGAGAACCGTCGGCAGCAGCATGGGCACGCCGCCGGCGGCGAGCACCGCCGCGGTGAAGGCCGACACCACCTCCGGGCGCTCGGTCGGGCCCGTGGTGATACCGATGACGGTCATAGGTTCAGCAGGTAGGCGTCGCGTTCGGCGTCGCTGACCTGACCATGGCTGCGCTGCCACTCGTTCTTCTTCATCTCGACGTAGTCCGTGACGAAGGCTTCGTGGAAGACCTGGCGCGTCAAGGGATCTGCGTCGAATGCTTCGATTGCGTCGATGAGCGTGCGCGGCAGCACGTCGATGGAGTCATCGGTGTAGGACACGACGTCTTCCGGCTTGCCAGGGTCGATGCCGTCGCGGATGCCCTCCAGCCCCGCGGCGAGCATGAATGCCGCCGTCAGGTACGTGTTGGCCGCGGAGTCCACACTGCGGTTCTCGATGGCGGGGCGGTTGGCGGGCAGGCGCAGCATGCAGGACCGATTGTTGTGGCCATAGCTGATCTTGGTTGGCGCCCAGGAGAAGTTCCCGTCGGTCAGCCGGGGCACCAACCGGCGATACGAGTTCGTCGTCGGGTTCGACAATGCCGCCAGCGCCCGAGCGTGCTTCAGGATGCCGCCTGCGAAGTGCAAGGCCTCCTTGCGCCAGCCAGTGTTACCGGTTCCGGTCTTGAACACGTTCTCGCCGGAGTTGCGGTCCTCGAGGCTCATGTTGAAATGCGAACCGGAGCCCCACAGTTCGGCGAAGGGCTTGGGCATGAAGGTGGCCAGCATGCCGGCTTCCTTGGCAGCCTGCTTGACGAGCAGACGGAACAACGTCATCTTGTCGGCCGCTTCGATCACCTCGGCGTGCGCGAAGTCGAATTCGTACTGGCCCTCGCCGCCCTCGGCATCGAAGCTGAACAGCCCGAAGTCGAGCCGGTTCATGTAGTCGACGACCCGGTCGAGGAAGGGCATCGCATCGAGCGCGACTTCGAGATCGTATGCGGGCGTGGGTTGTAGTGATCCGCTGATGTCGATGGGTTCGAGGCGACCTGTCGCGATCGACTCGGGCTTGAATACGTAGAACTCGGGTTCGATCCCGAGTTGGCAGACGTAGCCCATCTCGGCGGCTTCGGCGACCTGACGTTTGAGGACCGATCGGGGACAGAGTGCGAAGGGTTCCCGTCCGCCCATCGACATGTCGGCGACCATCCAGGCGAAGCGGCTGTCCCATGGCAGGACCTGCAGGGTGCTCGCGTCGGCGATGCCGACGACCTCGTCCTCGACCGGATTCATCCGGCCGATACCGCCCATGCCCCGCGGGGTGTACCGTTCCGAACCGGCGAGCAGGTTCGGAAGATGGTCGATGGGAACGATTTTCGATTTCGGTCGGCCTTGCACGTCGATCCAGCATCCGACGGCGTACTTGACGCCCTGCTTGGCGAGGCCCTCGGCGAGCCCGGCGTGCCCTTCTGAGAGTGGCGTGACGGTGTCCATTGCTACCTTCTTTTCTGTTGGGGTGGGGGAGGTTCAGGCGCGTAGAGCGGCGCTTGCGTCGACGAAGGGTTGGTGTGGGGCTCGGGCCAGTCCCGCGCCGATCTGGCCGCCGTGAGCGCCTGCGATGCCGATGTCCATCACCGGGGTGATGCCGGTCCGTGTGACGGCGTGCACGTCGATACCGGTTGGGGAGCCACGGAAGTCGAGGAACGGCAGGGTGAAGAACCGGCTCTCGGAGCGGGTGATCTCATACATCTGGCTGTTGCAGCGGATCATGTTCTCGACACCGCCCTGGTAGTCCTGCAGGGTGAACGCCGCCGTCTGGGCGAAGGCGCCGAGTCCGCAGACTTCGGTGATGATGCTCTCACCGCCCATGAACTGGGCGTCGTCGATGGTGTGGCCGTCGGTGAGCTTGTAGTGCTCGAATCGGGGAAGGGCACCGGTGAACCACCGCTCGCCAAGACCGGAGACCTGAATACCGAACTGGCTGCACGACATGGCCATTGACGTGACGATCGACGATCCTTCGATGTTCGCCATGCGAAGGGACAGGACCTTCGCCGCAGCCATTGCGGGACGCAGGAAGAAGTAGTCGCCTGCGGTCAGGTAGGCAACCAGTTCGGCGACGGCCTCCCCGCCGGAGGCGATGGCCGGCACGATCTCACGCAGCAGCAACAACGATGCCGACGCGTTGCGGCTGTGCAGCTCGTCGCCCTGACGCAGCGCCCGTTGCATGATCGGAAGCAGGCTGATGGGTCCGCGCCGGCGTACCGCTTGGCCGAGAGCCGGCCCGATGGTGTCGGAGAGGAAGTGCAGGTTGGTGTGGACCGCTTCATCCCAGACGCCGTAGTTCAGCCGGCTGGGCGTTTCGCCTTCGAAGAGCGTGCAGAACGCCCGCCGACCGTCGGCGGCGTCCTCGACGACGACGACAGGCATCGACGCCGAAGTGACGCCGGCCAATGAACCAACGCAGTCGTGGTCCTGGCACCCCTCGACCGTGACCTCGCCGCTGTCGAGCGCGTGGGCCGCGGCGGCGATGTCGGCCGCGAGGCCCTCGTAGACGACGCTGCCGAGGATCGCCGTGCGTTGTCCGCCGGTGTACTCCGACCACGGCATGGTGGGACCCGAGGTGAGCACCAGATCGCGGCGCATGCCCGGGATGACGTCCAGCGCCGTGGCGATGTCGACCAGGTGCGGTTGGGCGCCATGGAAGCGTTCCAGTGCGAGGTCGTTGGCGGCTGATGTCGCTTGGTCGGATATCGCGTTCTCGGGTATGGCGGTCGTGAGCATGGCTCTCCAGGTGCTAAAAGGTTTTGGCAGATAGCGAGTGAGTGGGAACTGAGCGATAAAACGTTTTGTCAGATGATGCGCGTCACACGGCGCGGTGTCAAGGGACCTATTCGCGGAGTGCTCTCGAGGACTTGCCTTCGCAGATGTCGAGCGAAGGGGGACGCGTGAGCGCACCTCGTCACGCCTCACCCGCCGCCATGGGAGCACGGCCTGGCGGAGCGGAGTCTCGCTGCCATGTGGACGACCTACCGCGAGCTCGGGTATCAACGGCTGGTCTACACCATCACGGCTATCGTCCTCGACGACGTCATGGCCG
>JAOPVF010000508.1 GCA_025963195.1 Mycobacterium sp.
CGGATGACTCGCAAGGCGAGCAAGCTGCGCGTCTTCCGCAACTCACCCCGCATCGGCGACTTCGTCGCGGAGGACTCGGACTCGCGCCGGATCCGCATCGAGCTCGACGCCATCCGCGCCCGATTCCCCGACCACGCGTGAAGCGCGCCTTCGCCCGCGGGGGCGCTCTCGTGGTTGGCCTCGCCGGCTACGGCTTCTCGATGGCGCTGATGGTGCGCGCCGGCCTCGGCCTCGACCCGTGGGACGTCTTCCACCAGGGCCTGGCCGGACGGACCGGGATGACCATCGGCATCGCCTCCGCAGTCGTCGGCGTCGCGGTCCTGCTTGCCTGGATCCCGCTGCGCAACCGGCCGGGCATCGGCACCGTGGCCAACGTCATCGTCATCGCCATCACGGTGGACGCCGGGATGGCCCTGCTGCCCACCCCGGAGTCGATGCCGGTGCGAGTGGCGATGATGGTCGGCGCCGTCGTACTCAACGGGCTGTCCACCGTGCTCTACATCGGCGCCGGCTTGGGACCGGGGCCGCGTGATGGTCTGATGACCGGTCTGGTGGCCAGGACCGGGATCTCGGTGCGGGTGGTCCGCACGTCGATCGAGGCGACGGTGCTGGTCGTTGGCTGGCTGCTCGGTGGCACGGTTGGGGTCGGCACGTTGGTGTACGCGCTCGGCATCGGGCCACTCGTCCAACTGTTCGTGCGGTTGATCCCGAAGCGGTGGTTGGCGGTGAGTGGCTGGGCGTTCACGGATTCGAGCCTGACTACGATGACCGAGTGCCCAGCACCGGACAAGGTCGAGACGAAGCAGTAGATCCCGACCTACTGATCGACTTCGCGAAGGTATCGCTGCGACGCGGCGGCCAAACCCTCGTCGGCCCCATCACCTGGGCGGTCGAACTCGACGAACGCTGGGTGGTGATCGGACCCAACGGCGCGGGCAAGACCTCGCTGCTGCGAATCGCCGCCGCGATGGAACACCCGTCCTCTGGCACGGCGTACGTCCTCGGGGAGAGGCTCGGGCGCACCGACATGTCCGAGCTGCGCTCCCGGGTGGGATTGAGCAGTTCCGCGCTGAGTCAGCGGGTGCCCGACGACGAGATCGTCCGCGACCTGGTGGTCTCGGCCGGTTACGCCGTGCTCGGCCGCTGGCGTGAGAAGTACGAGGACGTCGACTACGAACAAGCCGTCGACATGCTGGAGAGCCTCGGCGCCGAACACCTGGCCGAGCGCGCGTACGGCTCCCTGTCCGAGGGCGAGCGCAAGCGGGTGCTCATCGCCCGGTCGCTGATGACCGACCCCGAGCTGCTGCTGCTCGACGAACCCGCGGCGGGCCTGGACCTCGGCGGCCGCGAGGAGTTGGTGGCGCGGCTGGCCGACCTGGCCGCCGACCCCGACGCCCCGGCGACCGTGCTGGTCACCCACCACGTCGAGGAGATCCCGCAGGGCTTCAGCCACTGCCTGCTGCTCTCGGAGGGCAAGGCCGTCGCGTCAGGCCTGCTGACCGACGTGCTCACCTCGGAGAACCTGTCCACGGCCTTCGGCCAGTCCATCGCGCTGGAGGTCATCGACGGGCGCTACTTCGCGCGTCGGACCAGAACCCGCGCGGCCCATAGGAGGCGCTCGTGAGCAAAGAACCACTGACCCCGAGGCCCGCGGCGACCGTGATGCTGATCAGGGACACCGTCGAGGGCATCAAGACGTTCCTGATGCGACGGCACATGCAGATGGAGTTCGTAGCCGGGGTGATGGTGTTCCCCGGCGGCGGGGTCGATGACCGCGACCGCAATGGGGACATCGCCTGGTACGGTCCCGAGCCGACGTGGTGGGCCGAGAAGCTCGGCGTCGACGTCCACCTCGCCGAGGCGCTGATCTGCGCAGCGGCGCGCGAGACGTTCGAGGAGTCCGGCGTGCTGTTCGCGGGCCCGGTCGGCGACCCGGACACCATCGTCGCCGATGCGTCGGTGTATCGCGACGCCCGAAAGGCGCTCGACGCCAAGACACTGTCGTTCGGCGAGTTCCTGCAGAACGAGAAGCTGGTGCTGCGCGCCGATCTGCTTCGGCCGTGGGCGAATTGGGTGACGCCCAAGGAGGAACGCACTCGCCGCTACGACACCTACTTCTTCGTCGGGGCATTGCCAGAGGGCCAGCGCGCCGACGGCGACAACACCGAAACCGACAAGGTGGGTTGGGCGACGCCGCAGTCCGCACTCGACGAATTCGCCGAGGGGCACTCGTTCCTCTTGCCGCCGACCTGGACCCAGCTGGACTCGCTCGACGGCCGCACCGTCGCCGAGGTGCTCGCCGTCGACAGGAAGATCGTGGCGGTCGAGCCGCATCTGCAGCTGTCCGAGGGCAACTGGGAGATCGAGTTCTTCAACAGCGACCGCTACAACGCGGCGCGCAGACACCGGGCGCCATGAGCGAATTCGTCGGCATCCACACCCACGCCGCGCAGGCGGGAATCGCGACGGTGCTGCTGTCGCGTCCGCCGACCAACACGCTGACGCGGCAGGTGTGCCGCGAGCTGGCCGCCGCCGCCGGCGAGCTGGGGCAGCGGGACGACGTCACCGGGGTCATCGTGTTCGGCGGTCACGAGATCTTCTCGGCGGGCGACGACCTGCCCGAGCTGAGCACGCTGAACCCCGACGAGATGGCGACCGCGGTGGACGCCTGCCGGCGGGCGATCGACGCGCTGGCGGCCATTCCGAAACCCACGATCGCCGCGGTCACCGGCTACGCGCTGGGCAGCGGCCTGACCCTGGCGCTGGCCGCCGACTGGCGAGTCAGCGGTGACAACGCGAAGTTCGGCGCGACGGAAATCCTGGACGGGCGGGCGCCCGCGGGCGCCGCGCGGCTGGCCAGGGCGGTCGGCGAGAGCAAGGCCAAGGACCTGGTGTTCAGCGGGCGGTTCGCCGGTGCGAAGGAAGCGCTGGCGATCGGTCTCATCGACGAGATGGTGGCACCCGACCACGTGTACGACGCCGCGGTGGCCTGGGCCGGCCGTTTCGCAGACTCCTCACCTGCGGTACTGGCTGCCGCGAAGGCCGCCTTCGCAGAGGCCCGTTAGGCTGCCCTTCATGACGAGTACCGACCCGGCGCCGGCCCCGAACCCGCACGCCACGGCCGAACAGGTCGAAGCCGCCCGCCACGACACCAAGCTCGCGCAGGTGCTCTACCACGACTGGGAGGCCGAGTCCTACGACGACAAGTGGTCGATCTCCTATGACCAGCGGTGCATCGACTACGCCCGCGGCCGGTTCGACGCGATCGTGCCCGACGCCGTGCAACGTGAGCTGCCCTACGACCGCGCCCTCGAGCTGGGCTGCGGCACCGGATTCTTCCTCCTCAACCTGATCCAGGCCGGCGTCGCGCGGCGGGGTTCGGTGACCGACCTGTCGCCGGGCATGGTGAAGGTGGCCACCCGCAACGGGCAGTCGCTTGGCCTGGACATCGACGGCCGGGTCGCCGACGCCGAGGGCATCCCGTACGAGGACGACACGTTCGACCTAGTGGTCGGGCACGCCGTTCTGCACCACATCCCGGACGTCGAGCTGTCGCTGCGCGAAGTGATCCGCGTGCTCAAGCCGGGCGGCCGGTTCGTGTTCGCCGGTGAACCCACCAAGGTCGGCAACACCTATGCCAGGGCGTTGGCGGATCTGACTTGGAAGACGACGGTCCAGGCGATGAAGCTGCCGGGGCTGTCCAGCTGGCGCCGGAGCAAGGAGGAGCTCGACGAGAACTCCCGCGCCGCGGCGTTGGAGTGGATCGTCGACCTGCACACGTTCGATCCGTCCGACCTGGAGCGGATGGCCACCAACGCGGGCGCGGTCGACGTCGCCACCGCCAGCGAGGAGTTCACCGCGGCGATGTTGGGCTGGCCCGTGCGCACCTTCGAATCGACCGTGCCCCCAGGCAAGCTGGGCTGGGGCTGGGCCAAGTTCGCGTTCGGCAGCTGGCTCACGCTGAGCTGGGTCGACACCAACCTGTGGCGCCACGTGGTGCCGAAGGGCTGGTTCTACAACGTGATGGTGACGGGGACCAAACCTGGGCGAGCGGAGCGACGGGGGACGACACCTGGGCGAGCGGAGCGACGCGGAGGAACCGAGCCGTCCTAGCGTTCACGCTCGACGACGTCGCATATCTGGGCGGCGGCGAAGGCACGCGCGCACTGGGTGACGTCGCCGATTACGGCCTGACCGAAGCCACGCGCATCGCCGACATCGCCTCGGCGCGTGCGCGTTTCGGTGACCGGGCGGCCGTGTTGATCGAGACGGTACTGCTCCGACGCAAGGCGACGGCCAAGTTCGCCGATCCGTCGGCGTGGTTATTCACCGACGAGGCGTTGCAGCAGGCCACCGCGGAACCCGTTGCGGCACACCGTGCCCAGCGGCTGGCCGGGGCGAAGGTGCACGACGTGACGTGCTCGGTGGGCGCCGAACTGGCCGCGCTTCGGGAGTCGGCGTCGTACGTCGTCGGCAGCGATCTCGACCCCGTGCGGCTGGCGATGGCCCGCCACAACCTCGCTGACGTCGACCTTTGCCGCGCCGACGCGCTGCGACCGGTCACCCGCGACACCGTCGTGGTGGCGGATCCGGCTCGGCGCAGTGGTGGCCGGCGCCGGTTCGATCCACGGGACTACACGCCCGCATTGGACGGGCTGCTCGACACGTACGCCGACCGCCACCATGCGGTGAAGTGCGCTCCTGGAATCGATTTCGATCAGATCCGACGTCTTGGCTTCACCGGTGAGATCGAGGTGACGTCCCTTGCGGGCGGCGTCCGCGAAGCGTGCCTGTGGTCGGCGGGGCTGGCCGAGCCCGGCGTCACCCGGCGCGCGACCGTGCTGGACCGCGCCGAGCAGATCACCGACCGCGAGCCCGACGAGTGTGAAGCGGCGCCCGCAGGCCGCTGGATCGTCGACCCCGACGGGGCGGTCGTCCGGGCCGGTCTGGTGCGGCAGTACGGTGCGCGGCACGGCCTGTGGCAGCTCGACCCCGACATCGCCTACCTGTCCGGTGACCGCCTGCCCGCCGGGGTGCGCGGCTTCGAGGTGCTCGATCAACTCGACTACCGCGAACGCCGCCTGCGGCAGGCGCTTTCGGACCTCGACGTGGGTGCAATCGAGATCCTGATCCGCGGCGTCGACGTCGACCCCGACGCGTTGCGGCTGCGCCTGAAGCTGCGCGGTGCCCAGCGTCTCGCGGTGGTGATCACCAGAATCGGGACCGGCCGCAGCAGCCGTGCGGTGGCCTACGTCTGCCGACCGTCTCGTTGATGTCGCAGGTATTGTGGCGTGGGCGGCGCCGGTGTCGCTCACCGGCGGAGGGTATTCAGCAGATGCGCATTCCCACACTCGCGTTGGCCGTTGCGGGGATAGCCGCACTCGGCTGGTCGAGCGTCGCCATCGCGTCTGCGGCGCCGCCGAAGTGTGGCGACCTGTCCGGCGTGGTGGACGGGGCGCAGATGTGCCAGATCCAGGCCACCGACCCCGCGTACGCGCTGAGTATCAGCTACCCGGTCAATTACCCGGACGTCCAAGCGGTGTTCGACTACGTCAAGCAGACCCGCGACGGGTTCCTCAACGTCGCCAGGATGCCCGGCCCGCACGACATGCCATATGAACTGGAGACCACGGCCACCGAGTACAGCTCGGCGGTGCCGCCACGCGGCACCCAGTCGCTGGTGTTCAAGACGTTCCAGGATGTCGGCGGCGCGCACCCGCAGACCTTCTACCAGTCGTTCAACTGGGACCAGGGCACGCGCAAACCGATCCAGATCGACACCGGTGGTTCCGACAAGATCCAGCCGCTGTTCCAGCCGGGGACCAACCCGTGGCCGGTGATCTTCCCGATCGTGCAAAGCGAGGTGGACAAGCAGTCCGGTCAACCGGTGGCGATCTCGCCGGCGGTCGGCCTCGATCCGACGAAGTACGACAACTTCGCCATCACCAACGACGCCATCATCTTCTTCTTCAGCCAGGGTGAGCTGCTGCCGGAATCGGCGGGGGCGCTGCAGGTGTCGGTTCCGCGTGGACCCATCGACGCGATGATCGCCTGACGGGTCAGTTGGGCGCGAACGCGTAGACCTGACCGTCGCTGGTGGCGGCGACCACCCGGCGGTCGTGGCCGATCGACACGCCAACGGGGAATCCGGTCGCGTTGGGCATCGGATATGTGTTCACCGTGTGGCCGTCGGCGGGGTCGAACACCGTCAACGCCATGCCCTTCTCGCCGTCGCGCGTGACGGTGTAGGCCACGCCGGTGCCTGCGCGGCTCGAGGTCGACAGCGGCGCGACGTCATCGCGGGTCCACGCCACGTCGCCGTGGTCGCCGCCGTCCTTAACGGCCACCAGCTTCGCGTCGGGACCGCCGCCGGCCACGATGAGACCGTCAGGGGACACCGACGGCGGCGTCTGCGGCTGGTAGTTCAGCGGCACCGACCACTTGGGCTTTCCGCCGGCGGTGTCGAGCGCCCACAGCCGTCCGTCGCGGCCGTTGAGGTAAACGGTGTTGCCGTCGGCCGACAGCACCGGACTGGCCAGAGGTCCGCCCCCGACTGCGGTGCTGGTCCACTCGCGCACCAGCGGCGGCGTCTGCCCCGGCCGGTAGCGCAGCCCGATGACGACGGGCGCGTCGGCGTTCGGCTCCCACAGCCCGAGCACCACGATGTTCGACGCGGGGGAGAACGCCGGTGCCGCTGCCACGGGGCACCGCGGCCTGCCCTGCTGGCAGTCGGGCAGGCCGCGCTGCGCGTCGGTGGGGTCGACGCCTGCGACGAGATCGAGTGACGTGCCGATCACCGTGCCGCGATGCGCGTCGAACACCAGCACCTGACCGAGGTGGGTGATCACCAGCAGCTGCCCCGGCGCCAGAATGCGGGGCGTCAAGGGCAGGCCGATCACCGGCGCGCGCCACCTGATCCACTGCGTCGGGGGAAAGGACAGCATGGCGCCGGGCTGCCCGACGTAGAGGTTGTCGAAGCCGTCGAACAACGGCCCGGACAGGCCGCCGCCCTGCCAAAGCCTGCCGCACCAGCGCTGGCGGCCCTGGTTGCCCGACTCCCACACCATCAGCGAGCATCCGGCCGTCGTCTGGGCGTTCGCCGCCAGGTAGCCGTCCGACCCGAGGGCGACCTGGGCACCAAGGTCACCCTTCACCGACCGGCGCCAGTCCGGCACGAGGTTGCCGGCTCCGGCGGCCGGCGTATAGCTGCTGTTGGCCGCGTCGCCGTACTGCGCGGGCCAGCCGTCGGAGGGGTGTGCGTCGACCCAGGAGTCGGTGGTTCCGCAGCCGGCTGAGCCCAGCGCCATCAAAACCACGGATGCGACGGCAACCAAGCGGCGCACGGTCATTCCTCGAGCAGGCATCGAGTCCCGAGACTAGCCGGGACACTCTCCGGAGGGCAGGAGCGCAGCGACCCGGGAATGTCGAAAGGGCTCGCGTAGGCTGTCCGGCCATGACGACGATGTGGGGCTCGCCGATGCATGTTCGCTGGCGGGGTTCCCGGCTGCGCGACCCACGTCAAGCCAAGTTCCTCACCGCTGAGTCGTTGCGCTGGGTGATCGCCAACAAGGCGTACTCGCCGTGGTACCTGGTCCGCTATTGGCGGCTGCTGAAATTCAAGCTGGCCAACCCGCACATCATCACGCGCGGCATGGTGTTCCTCGGCAAGGGCGTAGAGATCCAGGCCACGCCGGAGATGTCCACCATGGAGATCGGCCGCTGGGTCCACATCGGCGACAAGAACACCATCCGCTGCCACGAAGGCTCGCTGCGCATCGGGGACAAGGTGGTGCTCGGCCGCGACAACGTCATCAACACCTACCTCGACATCGAGTTGGGCGACTCCGTACTGATGGCCGACTGGTGCTACGTCTGCGACTTCGACCACAGGATGGACAGCATCGAGTTGCCGATCAAGGACCAGGGCATCGTCAAGGCCCCGGTGCGGATCGGGCCGGACACCTGGATCGCCGCCAAGGTCACCGTGCTGCGGGGCACGTCGGTCGGGCGGGGGTGCGTGCTCGGCGCGCATGCCGTGGTCAAGGGCGAGATACCCGACTTCTCGATCGCCGTCGGGGCGCCGGCCAAGGTGGTCAAGAACCGCAAGCTGGACTGGGAGACGTCGGTCGCCGAGCGGGCCGAACTCGCTGCCGCGCTGGCCGACATCGAGCGCAAGAAGGCATCGCGCTAAGTTTCTACGTCCAGTCGATGCCGAAGCAGCCGTCCAGCGCGGTGCGGCCGCGGTCGGTGACCGTCACCGCGCGCCCGCGGGGCGCGCGCTTGACCCAGCCGGCCGTTACGAAGCGGTCCAGCACTGCGCGGCCAAGCGCACCGGCGAGATGATGCCGCTGTTCGGTCCAGTCGATGCAGTACCGCACGACCGGCCTTCTGCCGGAAGGCAATTCGATGCCGACATCGACGAGGAAGGCCTGCCCTGATTCGGTGAGTTCATAGTTGACTTCCCGGCCGGGGCTGCTCAGCGCGTCGTGCCGATCGCGCTGCGGGTCATAGCGCCCGTCGCCGCCGACCAGGACGTCACGTTCCAACAGACTCCCCATGATCGCCACGCCCAGCTGGCCGGCGAAGTGGTCATAACACGTGCGGGCCGAGCGCAGCCGGGCTGCCTTGGTTCCCTCCCGCAACGACCGGACCGGCCGCGGCGGCGCCAGACGGCCAAGGCGCTCGAGCAGGTCGGCGATGTCGGGACCAGCCAACCGGTAGAACCGGTGCCGCCCGTGTGTCCGAACGGTGAGCATGCCCGCGTCGGTCAGCTTGGCGAGGTGACTGCTGGCGGTCGACCGGCTGATCCCGGCCTCGTCGGCGAGCACACTGGCGGGCAGCGCTCGCCCGTCGTCGAGCGCGAGTAGCACCTTGCAGCGGGCGGGGTCGGCGAGCAGTGCGGCCACCGCGGCGATGTCGGCGTCGCCGGTGGTCGGTAGTTCGGCGGGATCACGCATGGCAGACCTCCTTCGTCGGCGCGGTATGCCTGGATCGTCCCCTCCCGGTGTACCCGAATACGACGACAGCGCCGACGACTTCGACGACCGCGCCGGCGAGCATCCCTGCGCGCACTCCGTCGGCGAACCCTGGTCCGGCGGTGGTGTCGCCGCTGACCACGGCGAGCAACGTTCCCATGACGGCGATGCCCACCGTAATCCCCACCAGCCGCGCCAGATTCACCACGCTGGAGGCCAGCCCGGCGTGCGCGACCGGCACCGCGGACATCGCCAGGCCAACGGCGGGACCGGTATTGAAGGCCAGCCCGGCACCCGTCAGCACGAACGCCGTCTCCAGCAGCCACAACTCGGCGTCCGGGCCGACGGTCGCATAGAGCAGCATGCCTGCGCCCATCAGGACCAGACCCAAGGTCATCGGCAGTCGGTGGCCGGTGCGCCGCGCGATCACGTTCACCGCGGGGATGAGCGCCAGGTACACCAGCGGCATCGGCAGGAATGCCACCGCCGTGGCCAATGCGCTCACGCCGCGCGACTGATGGAACGCCAAGCTATTGACGAGCAACATGCCGTAGGTGCCGAACGTCATCGCGAAGGTCGCCACCAGCGCAACCACCAGGCTGCGATTACCGAAGAACTGCGGCGGAACCATGGGATGGGCGAGACGGCGTTGCGACCAGACGAACCCGGCACCGCCTACCACGGCGGCAGCAGCCAGAGCCGTGGCCAAGGTGGCACCGAGCGTGCGGCCCTCGACGAGCACGACGGTCAGAGTGCCGAGCGTCAGAACGGCCAGCGACTGTCCGGTGAGGTCGATCTTGCCCGCGGAGGGACTGCGCGATTCCGACAGATAGCGGTAGGACATCGCGAGGGCGACGAGCACGACCGGCGCGTTGAGCCAGAAGATGAACCGCCAGCCGATGGTATCGGTCAGAACACCACCGAAAACCGGGCCGAGGGCGGCGCTGGATGCCGCTGCCATCGCCCATGCCGCGGTCGCCCTGGCCCTTCCCGCTGAGTCGGGGAAGGTGGCTGCTGCGATGGCCAGTCCCTGAGGCAGCATCAGCGCAGCGCCGACACCTTGCGCGGCGCGGGCGGCGAGCAGTGCGCCGAGGCTGGGCGCAACGGCGCACGCCAGTGACGCCGCGGCGAAGGCCACCAGACCCGATCTCAGTACCAACCTTCGGCCGAACCGGTCGCCAAGCGACCCTGCCGTCAACAGCACGGCGGCGAAAGTGACGTTGTAGGCGTCGGCGGTCCACTGCGCGCCGGACACCCCGCCGCCGAGGTCGGCACGGATCGCGGGCAGCGCCAAATTGACTGCGTTGCTGTCGATCAAGCCGACGAAGAGGCCGAGGTAGGCGGCGATGAGTGTGAAGACCGACGATCGATTTCCGGCGGACAGGAGCGGAGCGACTCGGGAGGTATTTTTAGCCATATCCGCACGCTAGGTGCGGAATGATTCGATCCACGTCGAACTACTGACCGGGTCGAACTACCGGTTGGGCAGTGCGTGCTCCACGATCATGCGTCGCCGGTGGGGTTCGCGTTCGCGGCGCTTGGCGGCCAGGTAGACCTGCGCGGTTTCGGTGGCGACGGTGTGCCAGTCGAAGTCGGAGGTGAGCCGCTCACGGGCCGCGATCGCACGGCGCTGGGCGGCGGCGGGGTCGTCGAGCGTGACGCGCACGGCGGCGGCCAGCGCCGCCACGTCCCTCGGCGGGAACGAGACGCCGGTCTCGCCGTCGATGACGGCTTCGCCGAGACCGCCGACGTTGGACGTGACGAGTGGTGCGCCGGTCGCCGCCGCCTCGAGGGCGACGATGCCGAACGGCTCGTAGTGGCTGGGCAGCACGGCGGCGTCGGTGTCGTGGAGCAGGGCCGCCAGTTGGTCGTGATCCACCCGGCCGACGAACTCTATTGCCTTGAGCACCTTGTACTTTCGCGCTTGCTCGATCAGCCAGTCCTGCTGGGTGCCGTCGCCTGCGACGGTCAGCGTGGTGCCGGGATGGCTGCGGCGGATGCGGGGCATGGCGGCGATGACGTCGTGGATGCCCTTCTCGTACTCCAGCCGTCCCAGGTACAGCAGCTTGGCGGGGCCGCGGCGAGGCTTGCGCTTCGCGAACGGCCACAGCGCGGCATCGATGCCGTTGCGGATCACCCGCGTCTCGCTGAGGCCGG
>JAOPVF010000269.1 GCA_025963195.1 Mycobacterium sp.
GCCACCTCTGAGATCGACGAGAAGACCACGATCACCCCATGACCGCGGTGCAGCCTCCCCACCCCCGCGAACCGTCGCCGCCGGAGCGCGGACTCACCCGCGACGAGCGCGGGCGCGACATCAGCGACGCGCAGGCGGAAGCCGAAGCCGAGACGTCCCACGTCAAGCGGTACCTGCACATGATGAGCCCGCGGTACGTGTGGTCGATGGCCGAGGGTTATCCGGTCGTGGTGAAGCAGTTCCTCCAGTTCTGCTTGATCCTCATCTATCCGGCCTGGGTGTTCGCCATCGTCGTTGGCGCCGCCATGCACGGACTGTTCTACGTGACGGTCTACCCCATCCTCTGGCTGTTCTTCTGGCCGGCGCGCGCGTACCAGAAGAAGAACCATCCCGAGGAGTACGCGGCGAACCGAGCAAAGTACAAGAAGAAGTAGTGGGACTGTTCAAGAAGTCTGGCGGCGCCAAAGTCGTTGTGTCACCGACGAATGTCACTCCGCGTCAGACCGTCACGGCCACCGTCACCACCGACAAGGCCATCGACAAGGTCAGGTCGGCCCGGCTGGACTGGGGTTACTCGAACTTCTACCAGTACCACTGGGCCGGCCGGGCGGACTCCGCGGCGGCGGCGGGCAACGACACCATTTGGACCGCCGGCCAGGTCGGCACCAATTACGGCGGTGACCGCGACACCGACGATTGGGTGAGCGTCATCGCCGAGGACGTTCCGATCGCCGTCAGCGAGTTCACCGGCACGTCGTCGACGTTCCGCATCCCGTCGTGGGCGCCCGCGTCGTCACCCTCGATCGCCCGGTGGGAATGCCGGCTCACCATCGACCGCGACGGCCGCGACGTCGACACGAGTGGCGAGTTCACCGTGGCCATCGGCACCGCCGATGTCGAGGCCTACGAGGAGCCCCTCGAGCTGGTCTCCGGTGCCGCCGAGACCGTCATCGACATCGCGCTGTCCTCGCCGGTGTATCGGGCTGGCGAGATCATCACCGGCCAGGTGACTCTCGTGCCGACGATGGATCTGCCCGATGGTGACCTCGCGGTGTCGTGGCAGCGCGAACGGGAGTCCCATCCGTTGACCCGCGCGCCGGGACCTGGCACTCAGCTCGACGGCCGAATCGTGACGCTCGGCAAGCGAATTCCCCTTCGGGCGGGGGTCCCCGTCGTGCTGCCGTTCGAGATTCCCCTTCCGCCCGACGCCGCGCCGACGGCTGCGGCCGTGCACTCGTCGATCAACTGGTTCGTTCAGGCAAGGATGATGTACGCGGGCTTCACCGCGCACACGCTCGAGCGGGTGCGACGCCCCATCGTCGTCGTCAACGCACCCTGACTCGCCGTGACGGGTCAGGCTCGCGAGATCGCCGACGCCTCCGCGATCTGCTCAGCAGTAGGCCGCACGCCGGTGTAGCGCTCGAACTGTTCGGCGGCCTGCAGGGCGATGACCTCTGCGCCGGTGATGACGTCGACGCCCGCGGCGCGCGCCGCGCAGATCAATGGCGTCTCCGACGGGAGCGCCACCACGTCGAACACCGTGCGCGCTCCTGCGATCGCCCGGTCGTCGAAGGCCTGCTCGACCGCCTCCGGCGCCCCCGCCATCCCCAGGGGCGTGACGTTGACGATGACCGCAGCAGAGCGGGTGCCGACCTCGGGTGCGTAGTCGTAGCCGAGTCGGTCGGCGAGCGCACGGCCCGCGCTCTCGTTGCGCGCGACGATGGTCCCCGACGCGAACCCATGGTCGCGGAACGCGGCGCCTACCGCACTGGCCATCCCGCCGCTACCGCGGATCAGCACCGACGCTGCGGGGTCGAGGCCGTGTTCGTCGATGAGCCGTTGCACGGCAAGGTAGTCGGTGTTCGATGCGGTCAAGTGGCCTCCCGGAACAGACACGTCGTTGACGATGGTGTTCACCGAGTGGATGGCGCGCGCCGACTGCTCGACCTCGTCGACGAGCGCAATGACGTCCTCCTTGAACGGCATTGACACCGAGCAGCCACGAATGCCCAGCGCGCGTACGCCACCGATGGCCGCGACGATGTCGGTGGTGGTGAACGCCTTGTAGATGAAGTCGAGGCCGAGCACGTCGTAGAGGTGGTTGTGGAACCGGGTGCCGATGTTCGACGGCCTGGCCGCCAACGACATGCACAGCCGGGTGTCCTTTGAAAGCGGGGGGCGCATCAGCCGACCGCCCGAACCGCTTGGCGCGCCAGCGAACTGATCTTGCGGTAGAACTTCGGCCCGATCGTCAGGTCGCGAAGCGGGGGCACGTCGATTTCGGTGGTCACGACGCCCTGCTCGTCGCGGTGCCACTGTGCTCCATATCGGTCGAGGATCTTGCGCATGGAGTAATTCTCCGACAACACCCGCGCGGTGAACCGATTTATCCCGTCGCCGCGCGCCGCCACGGCCAACGCGTCCATCAAGAACGTCCCGACTCCCCGACCCTGGTAGTCATCGGCGACGAGGAACGCCACCTCGGCGACGTTCGGGTCCGCCACGTCGCGGACGAAGCGCGCGTCGGCGACCACCGGCCCGTCGACGCCCTCGGTCATGACCCACACGAAGTGGTCGACGTAGTCGACCTCGAACAGGTAGGTCATCAGCGAGGCCGTCGGAGTACGGGTGGTCTGAAACCGGCGGTAGAACGTCTCACTGGAGAAGAGCACCGGACCGTGCGCCGTGCGCTCGTTGTCACCGGGCAGCACCGGGCGCAGATACAGCTCGGTGTCGTCGCGCAGGCGCACCCGCAGCGGCGTGAGATAGGCGACGAGTCGCTGCCGCGCCGTGCGCAGCAGTTTGTCCAGCATGCAGGGTGCATCGAGCATCGCGGCGAAGGCTTCCCGCCCGCCGACCCAGCCCGAAAGTGCATCGATGGCGGTCACCGTGGCGTTGCGCGGCGCGTCACGCAGCAGGGCGATCTCGCCGACGATCACTCCCGGCCCCACCTCGACGATGCTGACCTCACCGCTGTCTCCGACGTGTTCGACCTTCGCGTGGCCGGAGCCGATCAACAGAAATGAGACGGCCTGCTCGCCTTGGCGCAACAAGACCTGTCCCGGCGCCGCGCTCAGCGTGCGTAGATGGATCGCCAGCGGACCTAGAGATTCGACGGTGCAGCCCGCGAAGAATTCCAGGCCAGCAAGTTGTTCGGCGCTGACCGCAGTCGATCCCGCCACGCCCCGAGGCTACGGCGTAGCCCCGGGAACAGGCAATCACACAGGACTACCCGGAGAGTGACTAACTGGCTGTTGGTCGTGTCAAGGCCTTGGATGGGCGTGATGGATCGGTATCCGCGTTCGGGATGCGTTAAGGCTGCTGTGATGTCGGCGGCGTCTGAGGTTCGGCGGGTGCCGGGCGCCCACGTTGACTTATGCGACCTTCTTGGTGTGGTCATCTGGCGTCGTTCGGGCTGCCGTGGAGGCGAAGGGCCGGGTGCCAAGTTAGTCGCGGCGTAACCCGGATGGGGTCCGCCATAACCGGTGCGGCATCTGATCCGGCCCTTCGTCCCGCTCGTTCAGCTTGGCACCGCCGACGAGGGTTGTGAAGGATGCAGGACCAACGCTCCTTTCTCAGCTGGGGTCTGGTTCATCAGGTCCAGCGGGCGGGGTTGTAGACGGCGTGGTCGCGGACTAGAGCATGGGCGATGCGATTAGCACGATGTGCCAGGGCGCAAGCGATGACGCCACCGTGCTTGCCGCGGTCCTTGAGGCCGTGGGCGTAGGACTTGGCCGCTGGTTCGGCGAGCCACAACCCGATGCCGAGATCGATCAACGCTCGACGTAACGCGACACTGCCCTCGCGGCTGATCGATCCGTCCCGGCGCTTGCCCGCGGACTCGTACTGCATCGGAGACAGTCCCGACGCACGATAGATCTGCCTCGGTCCCGGCCAACGGGCCGGATCGCTTAGGGCCGCAGCATAATTGCAGGAACGGACCACGCCCCAGCCCGGCACCGAGATCAGGGTGCTGAACGGGCTCAGTGGCAACAGCCGTGCCAGTTCGGTCTCAGCATCGACGATCCGGGAATCCAAGTCAGCCAACAAAGCCACGTCAGAGGCCAGCACCCGTCGGGCAATCTTGTCGGTCTTGAGCCGCCGCCGGCCCATCACCCGGCGCTGCTCGGCGACATGTGCGGGGTTGAGCTCCACCACCTTCCACCCGGGCGGCCACCGATAATCGGCCACCGGCCGGTGATAGTGACCAGCCGCCTCGACACCTACCGTGACCTGCAGGCACGACGGTGCGAGAGCCAGCACGCACTCGGTCGCTGCGACCAGCCCTGAGCGGGTCATCGCGAACTCAGCCGGACCCATCAGCTGCCGACGCGCATCGTCGGTGGCCGACACCATCAACGAGGTCTTGCCGACATCGATCGCAACGACCATCGTGGACACCGTGACTGGAGCACTCAGCACAGACACAACAACACCTCCGGGGCGTGCCAGGAGGACCAGAGCGCACCAACGCTCAGGCCCTCAAAAGGGAATCTTTGACAATCCCTTCCTGACACCCCCGGAGGCGTTTGTGAAGGACTAACTCAACTCATATCAACCGGGAAGCCCCTGCTCCTCCTTGGGCAAGGGCGCGGGACCCTTGATGCTGGGTTGCGCCTCGGGGATCGGCGCCGCGCTGGCCGGGGGGGTGGCAGTGATGGTCACACCGGTGCTCATCTCTCCGGCGACGGGACCCGAATCTGACGGTCCCTGCAAGATGGCCCCCGCCAAGGCGGCCCCGGTGATCGCAACTCCTGCGCCGATGACGGCGAACGGCTTGATGCTTCTAGCACTCACGATCGGAACTCCTTACCTTCGCTAAACATGCCGCGAGGTACAGCCAGTTCTGGAGCACATCTATTCCGCTTCGGCAGATTTAATTTCGTGACCTCCGACGCGCGACGGGTCGGCTCACGGCGTCGCCGAGACCGCAGCAACGTCATCCATGGGCGGACCACCCAGGTCGGAAACGTCCCGGCCCGCGACCGTCGTCGCAATGGCCTTGCCATCACGGATCACTGCCAGGATCGAGACCTCGTCGTTCACGGCGAAAGACGAACCCGCACTGCCGACTCGGCTTCCGCCATCGGTGATCGCCGTGGTCTGGGCGTTGATCTGGTAGGTCCGCGCAAACCCGTCGGAGCTACGCGCCGTAAGAGTGTCCGGCGTCACGGCCACCAGGGTGCCCTGTTGGCTGACCGGCTGCGGCGCGGGACCGGGTGCGCCTTGACCTTGGGGCACTGACGAACCGAGGAAGTAGACGGCCGCCGCCGATACGACGGCGGCGAACGCGACGGCCACGGTCACCACGACGAAGATGCGCTTGAACTGACGGTCCCGCGGTTCCTGTCGCAGATGCCTGGAGCCCATGTCTGGCTCTCGCTTTCCGCGATCACCGCCTGTCTAGGCGTCCATGCGGTGACCACTGTCTTCCGATGCGCTAGAGGTACCCCTGCTTCAACGCCGAGAAACGCGCATCGATACCGGGACGACGATCCAGAGTGCTCCGAACGCCGCCAGCGCCGTCGCCCCGGCGATCACTCCGGCTCGTCCTCCCGCCACGGCGTCGAAGATGACCGTCGTCGTCCCGGCCATCACCAGGCCCAACAAAAGTAGGCCTGCATAGGCCATCAGGTGGGCAGCCGACACCAGGGAGTCGAGTCGGTGCTGCCGGAACAGCACGCGGTGCATCCCGACCGGAGCGACCAGGAGCACGGTCGACGCCACCGCAAACGCCACGGTCGCCAAGTACACCTTGCGCATGTCGTCGTCGAGGACGTCGAAACGCTGCTGAAACGGCAGGGTGAGCAGGAAGCCGGTCAGCAACTGCACGCCCGTCTGCACCACGCGCAGTTCCTGCAGCAGGCTCGACCAATTGCGGTCAAGCCGTTCGA
Source organism: Mycobacterium sp. (assembly GCA_025963195.1). Taxonomy (GTDB): domain Bacteria; phylum Actinomycetota; class Actinomycetes; order Mycobacteriales; family Mycobacteriaceae; genus Mycobacterium. Next base: position 5,895 of record JAOPVF010000269.1, read on the forward strand.
TTTCGGTCTCCGAACGCACTGCTTGATCCCACTGCTGGTCGTCCAGGGGAGGGTCGGCATCCACGGCTCGATCATCGCACTCCGGCGCGGGCCCGGTATGCCGTTCCAGCAGCCGAAATTGACGCTGACGTGCATTTATGCCTTGCCAGCCGTCATTGTCGGTCCAACGAATTCGTACTACCCTTTTCTGAGGTTGAGTTCTCAGCCGCAGGAGACGTCGTCAAGGCGCCCGGCGTGTGCACCACGACGTCGACATTCAGACGACCCCAGCTACGACCGACGGAGTTACCGTGTCAACCGCTGACAGCCACGCCCGGAGGCCGGCACCCAGCGCCCTGCGGGAACCAGCCCATTTCACCAGCTGTCTGATCAGCGCATCGACGGTGATGGTCGCGGCCGATGGCGAAATCGACGCGTGCAACGCCCACGAGCTCGCCGAGTACGTGGAGCGCAGCCTCGAAACCTCGACCCGATTGATCGTCGACCTACGCGACCTCCAGTTCTTCGGAACACAGGGCTTCTCCACACTGCACAAGATCAACGTCACATGCTCGGGGACCGGCGTGAACTGGGTGGTCATCCCCGGCCGTGAAGTCGACCGGCTGCTGCGAATCTGCGATCCCGGCGGCGGCCTGCCCGTCGCCACCAATCTGGAAACGGCGGTTGCGGCCGCCGTGCGGGGGCCGCGAAGCCATCTGAGGATGCTTCCGCGGACCTAGTTCGGGCCGACAGCCCGACCCATTCAGCGGTCGGCGTCACCTCGCCGCCAACCGTCCCAAGGCGGCGAGATCGTGCTCGGCGTGGCTCTGCCGCACGTAGAGCGTGAGGTCGGCGATGCGTTGGGCGTGTTCACCGTCCAGTGCGAGCGTCTTGGGACCCAGTGCTCGCCCGGTGCGCGTGATCACTTCGTCGACGGCGTGCTCGACCACGGCGCGGACCCGGCGTGCGATCAGTTGGGCCCGTTCACCGTGCGGTTCGGCGTCGACGTAGCAGGCAGCCGACATCAGCATCGCCTCTGCGGCGGCGAGCGCCGCGTCGATCGCCCCGAGGTGGGCATGCGCGAGCACGTCCCTCGACGCACTGTTGTGCTCGTCGGCGATCGCGCGGTACAGCGGCCCTGCGGCGCCGCGGGCGCCGCCGAGCCAGCAGGCGGCCACGCCCATGGCGCCGTGCCAGAACCCGGCGCGCTCGTGATATTCGCCCGGCCGGCCGACGGGTACCGCGGCGGCGTTGCACAGTTGCACCGATCGGGTGTCGCTGCCGCGCATGCCCGCATTGCGCCAACTGTGGGTCAGGGGGATCACCTGCGGTTGGCTCAACTCGACGGCGTAGAGGCCGCGTACGTCGTCGTCGCGGCGCGCGGTGATCAACGCGTGCGTGCACAGATCGGCGCCCGAACACCACGGCTTGGTGCCGTCGAGCACGGCGGTGCCGCCGTCCTCGGTCACGGTGACGACCGCCTCCTCCGACTCCGCGGCCCACACGCCCCACAGTTGACCGGGTGCAGGTGCGGGGCCGCCGAGTTCCGCCAGGATGGCCGCCGCGTCGGTGTGCGCCTCGGCTAGCCTGCCCGCGACGACGTCGCGCTCGGTCAGCGCCGCGAGCTTCCACCATCTGCGCGCGGTCTGTCCTGATCCGGGCCCGGGCAGATCGAGTTCACCCGTTTCGAGCCAGCGCCACACCAGTTCGGGGATCATGCGGGTCCCCGGTCCGCGCTCGGGCCGATCCGGCGCAGATGCGCGGCGAATCCCCTTGGCGCCCTGCCGTTCTGCCGAGCTGACGTGGTGACCGACAATCGTTCGTCCCTGTCTATCAGGAAGCCGTGCTCCTCGAACCGCCTGGCCAGATCGACGTCCTCACCGGTTGGCAGTGCGGCGAATCCACCCACGCGCCAATAGGCTTCGGCCCGGAACCCCATGTTGGCACCGTGGACGTGACCGTGTCCGTCCCGGCGACGCTTCGATCGGTATGCCACCAGGTACCCGTCGCACCGCGGCACCGGGTAGGTGGCGCCAGTTGGCGATGCGGACGACACCAAGAACCATGTCGGCCCCGGAGGCGGTCTGTCGGATCAGCCAGCCCGGATCGACGCGGGAATCGGCGTCCGTCGTGGCGTACCAGGTGCGCGATTCGTCGGTGCTGTCCATGCCTGCCGACGACCGCGCGTAGGTGAAGCCCGCCGCACGCGAAGCCCCGACATTGCGAGCGTCGACCTGGATGAAGTGCACGTCACTGCCGAACCGACCCGCCAGGTCGGCGCTCGCGTCGTCGCAGGCATCCAGCACCACCACGGTCAGAACCGTCATCGACGAGCATGCTGCTACTGCCGTCACCACGGCCTTGAGACAGTCCGGAAGGCGCGCAGACTCGTTGTGAGCCGGGATCACCACGACGGTCCGCTCGAACTCGTTCCTCAACTCTGGCCGTCGTCCCAGGGCGGCGCATCGTCCATCTTGCGGTAGTACTTGGCCAGATGGCTCTTGATCCGATCCATGTCACCATCGGGCACGTCGACGCCGCCGCGTGAACCCTGCATCACCGCGCCGGCAGCCATCACGCCGTGCGGTACGGCCACCAGTCGCCCGTCGACGACGTCGGCGATCAGCAACTTGTAGGCCGTGAAGTTCTGCTTCTTCTTCGCGTCGTACCAGACGTGCGCGTCGCGGTACTTCTCGTTGGGTTCGTCGGTCGCATCCGCCCATTTGCGGACGCGCTTCTCGGCTTCGGCACCATCCCACTCGCGGTCCCGACCGGTCATCGGGAGATCCTGAAATGCGGTCACGGACATGGCTTCTACTCCTAACCGACCGCGAACCGGCCAACGATCGCCCGGCAGAACGCAGGCAAGTCGTCGGGCGAGCGACTCGAGATGAGGTTGCCGTCGACGGCGACTTCCTCGTCGACGGGAAGGGCACCGGCATTGCGCAGATCGGTACGCAGGCTCGGATACGACGTCAGCGTTCTGCCCTCGACCACGCCCGCCTCGACGAGCGTCCACGGCCCGTGGCATATGACGCCGACCGGCTTGCCCGATTCGACGAAATCGTGGACGAACGCAATCGCCGTCCGATCGAGGCGCAGCTTGTCGGCGTTGACGGTGCCGCCCGGAATCACCAGCCCGTCGAACTCGTCTACGGTGGCGTCGCCGACCTCCCGGTCCACCGGAAACTCACCAGCGGGTTCGAGGTCATGGTTGCGCGCGTCGATGGTCCCCGACTTCAGTGACAGCAGTTCGGCGTCACCGCCGGCTTCTCGTACGGCCTCCAACGGTTCCTCGAGCTCGCGTCGCTCGACTCCGTCGGTCGCCAGTATTGCGATTCGCTTTCCATCCAAGACGTTGCTCACGATTTTCCCTTCTTGGCGAGTTGGCTTACCTATGAATCGGGTCGGCCCGCTGCGCACGCCCGCGGTTGCGCGGCAATTCGTCATCGAGCCGAGACGGGTGCCCGCGTTCAAGTGTCTCGGCCATGAAGATCGCATTTCCCCACCGCACGCCCGCCAAAACATGCGCCCGGTTGCCGACATGCGTCCGTTTGGCCGCGCACCGACCGGGTATGCCGCAAACAGTTCAGAAACGAACCCGGAGGCCCTTATGTCCGCATCAGACGTCAGGCACGAACAGCGCAGCGCAGATACTCAGCCCCACACCGGACGGGCGTCGCTCAACTGGACCCTCGCGCTGCTGACCATTCCCGGCGCTGCCGCCGTGGTCATCTACTCCTACCTGCAGGTGCTGAGCACCGCGGCGTGCACCGGAGAACCGTGCGCCCAGCAGGGCCCAGGCGAGTTCGTATTCGGTCTGATCATGTACGGGACACCCGTCGTCGCCGTCGTGGCGGTCGCACTGTCGTTCCTGACCGCCCGCCGCACGCACGGAATCCTGGTGCCGGTCGTCGCGTGGGCGTTATTGGTGATCGCGGCGGTCATTCTCGCGACGACCTTCCAGACGTAGTCCGTCAACGGACGTCGACCGCCGCTGCGCCACTGGCGATTCCAGCGCGGCGTAGCCCAGCGACCACCAGTTCGCGTAGTCGCCTGCCAACGTCGAACTGCTTGCCGGGGAGAGTCCGGGCCACCATCTGGAGCTTGATGGTGTCGACGCCGATGCTCTCCACCCCCATCATGGAAGGCTCGTCGAGCAACAGCGCCGGCAGGGTGTCGTCCTTCATGGCGCTGGCCGACACCTCGCGAAGCACTTCGTTGACCCGGTTCAAGTCGGCCGACGCAGGCACCGGGATGTCGATGACGGCTCGCGCCCAATCCTTGGACAGGTTCAGCGCTTTCACGATCTGCCCGTTGGGCACCGTGTACATCTCGCCGTCGCTGTTGCGAAGCTTGGTGACGCGCAGCGTGACGTCCTCGACCGTCCCACGCGCATCCACCGAGGACCCGGTGATGGTGAGCTGAACCAAGTCACCGAAGCCGTACTGCTTTTCAGTGATGATGAAGAAGCCGCTCAACAGATCCTGAACGATGCGCTGGGCACCGAAGCCGAGAGCCGCACCCAGTACGGCGGCCGGGGCCACCAGCGACCCGACGGGTAGGCCGAGTGTGTTGACGATGTCGACGGCGACCACCACGTAGAGCACCGCCACCGCGACGGAGGAAATCACCGAGGCGACGGCCTGGCGGTGTTTGACGGACTCGGACCGAACTTCTCCCTCGGTTTCCACGGCCAGTCTTCGGCTGATCTTGTCGGCCACCGAGCGGATCACTCGCGTGGCAATCCACGCAGCGGCCACGACCAGGACGATGTGCAGTCCCTTCGTGGCGATCCAGTGACCGAACTGCGAGGTCCACAGGTGGTTCCAGGTTTCTTTGACAGGTAGGGCAATGACCTTGTTGATCATGGGTTTTCACACAGCAGAAGGCCCGGCTCCACATCGAGCCGGGCCTTCGCGCTGCCCTACTGCTCGGCTGCCTCGCGGGCCTCGTTCGCCTTGGCGGCGCTGCGGGCACTCTCGGCCTCCGCTTCCTTCTGCGCCGCGTCGCGCTGCGCGTCGCCCTTGTCCTGTTGAGCCTGGCCTTCGCGTTGCAGATCCTTGCGATCGGTCACCTTTCCGGCGACCTCCTTGGCCTTGCCCTTGACGCCTTCGATGACGCCCTCGACGGCCTCTTCGACTCCGTTGCGCTGAGCCATGCTCGCTCCCTTCGTTGATGAGAACACCCGCTTCATCGGGCTCGTTGAAGGGCGTTCCCGACAACCGCGGCGACGAAACACGACCTGCCCGCATCCGCCGGTTCATCGGATCACATTCGGCAGGGGTTGAGCCGTTGACAACACCGACGTCATCGGGCTGGTCGTAGGTGTTTCTACCGCGATTGTCCCGGCGTCAGCGCGTCGCTCGTCGTCGCGATGAAGTCGTCGAGCAGGTCGACCACCTCGGCGGGTGCCTCGACGTGCGCGAAGTGCCCGACGTCGGGAAGTACTTCGACGCGGCAGTTGGGCCGTGCTTCAAGGGCGGAGTAGGCATGGTCGACCGGGATGATGGCGTCCTGCTCACCCCAGATGGCCAGGGTGGGCAGCTCCGCGCGCAGCGCCAGCCGGTTCAGCGCGCTCACCGATTGCCCGCGATAGTCGACCACCGAGCGCAATGTGCGCAGGAAGGCGTCACGGGTCTCGCGGTCCGAGAACGACGAGTAGGCATTCCAGATCTCCGCACCGCGCGGTGAACGCAGTCCCAACGAACTCAGCCAGCCCCGAACCGAGTTGCCTGCGCGCAGTACCGGCGACGGGGCGATGACCGGCATGACCAGCTCGGCACCCGGCGCGGCCAACAACCGCAGGACCCAGCCGACGTCGGGGCCGAGACCGCCGCTGCTGATCAGAACGAGGCGCCGACAGTAGTCGGGATGCTGGTACAGGAACTGCATCGCGATGCCGCCACCCAACGAGTGGCCCACGATGGTTGCCGACTCGACCCCCAGTTCGTCGAGCAGGTCGCGCAGGGCCACCGCAAAGGCGCCCAATGAGTAGTCAGTCCGTGGCTTCGACGATTGGCCGTGTCCGAGCAGGTCCGGAGCGATGACGCGGTACTTCTTGGCCAGCTGGGGCTGGATGGCGCGCCAGGTCTGCGAACTTCCCGCCATGCCGTGGATGAGCAGCAGCGCCTCACCCTCACCTTCGTCGCGGACGGCGAACCGCTCGCCGTGTATCTCGATGAACTTGGGTGCGGTCACGAGCGCCTCCCTTTTCCCACCGCCGAGACTACCGGCGGGTAACTTCTTCGGGCCTCATTTGAGGTTGCCCTGACTGCAGACCGCCCAACGTGAGTACCGTCACATTCATGGAGTTGATGTCGCCAACGGATTCGATGTTCTTGCTCGGCGAATCCCGTGAGCATCCGATGCACGTCGCGGGACTGCAGCTGTTCGAACCACCCGAGGGTGCCGGTCCCGACTACGTCAGGGACATGTACGAAACGATCGTCAAGAACGACGACTTCCGGCCGACGTTCCGCAAGCATCCCGGCAGAATGCTGGGCGGCGTCTCCAGCATCGCCTGGGCGTTCGACGACGACGTCGACATCGACTACCACTTGCGCCGGTCCGCACTGCCGCGGCCCGGCCGGGTGCGCGACCTGCTCGAGCTCGTCTCCCGCCTGCACGGCACCCTGCTCGATCGGCACCGGCCATTGTGGGAGGCCAGCCTCGTCGAGGGCCTCAGCGACGGCCGCTTCGCGGTCTACACCAAAACCCACCACTCGCTTCTCGACGGTGTGTCGGCCCAGCGCCTGGTGATCCGATCGATGACGCCGGACCCCGACGATCGCGACATGCGGGTGCCGTGGACACTCGGACCGAAGCCCCACAAGTCAGGACCATCGCGGTCAACGCTGCGATCATTGATCGATGCGGCGAGATCGGTTGCCGCACTGGCTCCTTCGACCGTGTCCCTGGCCAGGGCCGCGCTGATCGAACAGCAACTGACCCTGCCGTTCCGGGCGCCGAAGACGATGTTCAACGTGCCCATCGGCGGCGCGCGTCGAGTGGCCGCGCAGTCGTGGCCACTCGCCCGCTTCAAGGGCGTAAAGAACGCCAGCGGGGCCACCGTCAACGACGTCGTGCTGGCGATGTGCTCGGGCGCGCTGCGGGCCTACCTCAGCGAACAGGAGGCACTGCCGGACGCCCCGTTGATCGCGATGGTTCCCGTGAGCCTGCGCTCCGAGCACGAGCAGGACTCCGGCGGCAACATGGTCGGCACCATTCTGTGCAACCTGGCCACCGACGTCGAGGATCCCGCCAAGCGGCTCGAGGCCATCAGTACGTCGATGCACGCCAACAAGAACGTGTTCGCCCAACTGCCGCGCATGCAGGCACTGGCGCTGTCGGCATTCCTCAGTTCAGGCGTCGCCCTTGCCCTGGTGCCCGGCTTCGCCTCGTCGGCACCGCCGCCGTTCAACATCGTCATCTCCAACGTGCCCGGTGCCCGAGAACCGATGTACTGGAACGGTTCCCGACTCGACGGCAACTACCCGCTGTCCATCGCGCTGGACGGTCAAGCGCTCAACATCACGCTGACCAACAACGCAGGCAACCTCGACTTCGGCCTGGTCGGCTGCAGGCGCAGTGTGCCGCACCTTCAGCGGCTGTTCGGGCACCTCGAGGATTCGCTCACCGACTTGGAACGTGCCTGCGGCATCTGAATTGATCTGAGGCCAAACGCATTCAGTCGCTGCGTGCCCCATCGGGCTAGTGGAACTAGTCAGATTAGTCCGGCAGTCGCTCGCCTGGGGCGATGAAGAAGATCACCAGTACGGAGGCCAAGGCCACGCTCAACGCCCTGCTGGCCGAGGTCGAGCGCACCGGCACGTCGGTGACGATCAC
>JAOPVF010000533.1 GCA_025963195.1 Mycobacterium sp.
TCGACCGTCATCCACCGGCTCGTCGACCGTGGACTGATCGACTACGACGTCCCTGTGGCCGAATACTGGTCGGCATTCGGGGCCAACGGGAAGTCGGCCGTCACCGTCCGCGACCTGATGCGGCACCGGGCAGGGTTGTCGCACCTGAACCGGGCCAGCAGCGCCGACCTGATGGACCACCTCCTGATGGAGGAACGGCTCGCGGCGGCGCCGATGGGCTGGCTGCGGGGGAGACCCGCCTACCACGCGCTGACCTATGGCTGGCTGCTTGCGGGCCTGGCCCGCGCCGTCACCGGGCGCGGCATGCGGGAGTTGTTCCGCACGGAACTGGCCGAGCCGCTGGGCACCGATGGCTTCCACCTCGGTCGGCCGCCGGCTGGTGCACCGACACAGCCTGCCCGGATCATCGGGCCACAGAGCAGGTTGCAGAACCCGATCTTCAACCTCGTCGCGCCTCATCTGGCCGCCCTGCCGTTCTCGAACGGTTTCGGCTCGATGTACTTCCCTGGCATGAAGGCCAGCGTGCAGGGCGACATTCCGCTGCTGGACACCGAACTCCCCGCTGCCAACGGGGTCGCCACCGCGCGGGCGCTGGCCCGCATGTACGGCGCCATCGCCAACGGCGGCACCATCGACGGCAGGCAGTTCCTTTCAGCCGAACTCGTCGCCGAACTCACTGGCAGGCCCAGCCTGTATCCCGATGGCAATATGCTCATGCCGCTGTCGTTCCACCTCGGGTACCACGGCATGCCGCTGGGCGTCCTGCCCGGATTCGGGCACGTCGGTCTTGGTGGCTCGCTCGGGTGGGCCGACCCGGCCACCGGCTTGGCCTTCGGGTTCGTCCACAACCGACTGCTGACCCCGCTGGTGGTCAGCGATCAGGCCGGCTTCGTGGCGACCGCTGCCCTGATTCGCCGCGGTGTCGCGCAGGCGCGCAAGTACGGTTTCGCACCGGTCACGGAGGCCGGTTCATCGTTCGCCGAGCGAACTACCGCGACCGGTTAGCGCCACCACCGTCGCGATGTCGCCACGTCGATAACTTCGAGCAGATCTGAACTTCCTGCAGACAACGTATGTTGTCTGCAGGAAGTGCTTGCCGCACAGTCAATCTCGTCGAACGGTTGGCTCCGGGGCCTATGGTGGAACCCGAAATATTGATGGTCTGGCTTACGAAGTTGCCAGAACATCCACATTGGAGTGTCACCGTTATCGGAGCTGTCATTGCGCAAGTCATCGCGGGTGCGCGAAGGTGTCGTGCTCGACACGTCGCCACGGTCGGCTTGGGGTCGTCGCTCCAGCATCAAGAAAGTTGACGCAAACGTCCATTCTCCTGCACTAATGGTGTTTCTTTTCATGAATTCGACCAAGAGTACGGTTCACTCGATCGTTTGCCGAGACGCTTGGAAGAAACCGGGAGTTCACTTAAAAATGTTTGCTAGATTCGCCGCTGGCGAAATTATTGTCGCCACCACTCTGGTCGCCAAAATTACCCTCGAGCGTCAATTTTTGGCGTTTCCGCTGGCTAGCGCCCTGTTTTGGTTGGAGAAGACGAACTGGTAGCTGCAGGTGTAATCTTCCCGCCGAGCAATGTTGGAGGTGAGAAGACAGTTGAGGATTTGCCCGAACAACCGCACTTCATGCCTGTGCGGCCGTTAGGCTCCGACTCATATTTGCGACTGTCGACAGGAACTAGAGTGGGCCAGTTGCCGCAGCGCCGCGGCTTAGCCGATTTGCATTTCTCGCACTTTTAGCCCGGTCGGGGCACTTGAGTACGTTCGTGGAAGAGGTTGAATACGTGGCAGACACACCGGTCTCCCCAGTCGCCGTGATCGGCATGGCGTGCCGCCTGCCGGGAGGCATCGATTCACCCGCAGCCCTCTGGGAGGCGCTGCTGCGGGGCGACGACACCGTCACGAAGGTGCCGCTGGATCGATGGGACGCCGAGGAGTACTACGACCCTGAACCCGGTGTGCCAGGCCGTTCCGTCTCCAAGTGGGGCGCGTTCATCGACGACATCGCCGGATTCGACGCCGAGTTCTTCAGCATCAACGAGCGCGAGGCGACCGGGATCGATCCGCAGCACCGTCTGCTTCTCGAAACCGCTTGGGAGGCCGTCGAACATGCCGGCATCGACCCGGCGACGTTGGCCCAGGCCCTCGGTGGCGTGTTCATGGGATTGACCGGCTGCGATTACGAATTGCTTTCCGCGGACGCTGGTGTCATCGATGGGCCCTACGGGTTCACGGGCAACAACTTCAGCATGGCTTCAGGCCGAATCGCCTACCACCTCGGTCTGCGCGGGCCGGCCTACACGGTCGACTCTGCGTGCTCGTCCAGCCTGCTCGCCGTGCACATGGCATGCCGCAGTCTGCACGACGGTGAAAGCGACCTCGCCCTGGCCGGCGGCGTGTCGATCATGCTCGAACCCCGCAAGATGTCCTCGGGATCGGCTCAGGGCATGTTGTCGCCCACCGGACGTTGCCACGCGTTCGACGTGAACGCCGACGGATTCGTCTCCGGTGAGGCGTCTGTGGTGTTGCTGTTGAAGCGACTCGAGGACGCTGAGGCCGACGGCGACCGCGTCCTCGCCATCATTCGCGGTACCGCAAGCAACCAGGACGGCCACACGGTCAACATCGCCACGCCGTCCCGCGACGCACAGGAGGCGGCCTACCGGTCGGCCCTTGCGGCCGGCGGCATCGATCCCACGACGATCGGCATGGTCGAAGCCCACGGCACCGGCACGCCGGTGGGGGATCCGATCGAGTTCGCGAGCCTGGCCGCGGTGTACGGCACGGCGGGGCCCACGGCGCTCGGCTCGGCGAAGACCAACTTCGGCCACAGCCAGTCCGCATCGGGCGCGGTCGGACTGATGAAGGCCATCCTCGCGCTGCAACACGCGACCGTGCCGCAGAACCTGCACTTCACGGCGCTGCCCGAAGAGATGGCACGCATCGATACGAACCTCTTCGTGCCGGAAGAGCCGACGCCATGGCCGACCAACGGCCAGCATCCGCGTCGCGCGGCGGTGTCGTCCTACGGGCTGTCGGGCACCAACGTGCACGCGATCCTCGAGCAGGGACCGGTCGAGCAGGCGCCGCGCACGATCGAGCAGGCCGGCGAAGTCCCGTCGGCCGGGCGGGCGTTGTTCCCGCTGTCGGCCACCTCGGTCGAGGAATTGCACGCCACGGCGGGCCGACTGGCCGACTGGGTGGAGAACCACGTCGAGTCCGAGGCCGAGTTGTCGGATCTGGCATACACGTTGGCACGCAGGCGTGCGCACCGGCCGGTGCGCACGGTGGCGCTGGCCGGCGACCGTGCCGAGCTGGTCACCGCATTGCGGGAGCTCGCAGGCGGCGAGCTGCCGGTCGAGCCTGCGGCCGCCAAGGGCGATCACGGCCCGGTCTGGGTGTTCTCCGGTCAGGGCTCTCAATGGGCCGCGATGGGTGCGGGTCTGCTGGCCGCAGAACCGGTCTTCGCCAAGACGGTCGCGGAGATCGAACCCCTGATCGCCGCCGAGTCTGGATTCTCCGTCACGGAGGCGATGTCGTCCTCGGAGACGGTCACCGGGATCGATCGGGTGCAGCCCACGGTGTTCGCGGTTCAGGTCGCCCTGGCGGCCACGCTGACGGCCTACGGCGTCGTGCCTGGAGCCGTCATCGGTCACTCGATGGGCGAGGCGGCCGCTGCCGTCGTCGCTGGCGCGTTGTCGCTGGAGGACGGCGTCAAGGTGATCTCCCGTCGGTCCAAGCTGATGGCGACGATCGCGGGTTCTGGCGCCATGGCGTCGGTTGAGTTGCCTGCGCAGCAGGTGCTGTCGGAGCTCGCCGCGCGTGGCGTCAACGACGTCGTGCTCTCGGTGGTCGCATCGCCGTCGTCGGCGGTCGTCGGCGGGGCCAAGGAATCGGTTCGGGCACTGGTCGCGGAGTGGGAGGCGCGCGGGGTGATGGCGCGCGAGGTGGCGGTCGACGTCGCATCGCATTCGCCTCAGGTCGACCCGATCCTCGACGAGTTGGCCGAGGTGCTGGCCGACATCGAACCGATGGAGCCGAAGGTCCCGTACTACTCGGCAACGCTGTACGACCCGCGTGATCCCGCAGATTTCGACGCGTACTACTGGGTCGACAACCTTCGGCACGCGGTCCGGTTCGGCGCAGCCGTGCAGGCAGCGCTCGAAGACGGATTCCGGGTGTTCGGCGAACTAGCGCCCCACCCGCTGCTCACCCACGCAGTCGACCAGAACGCCCGCAGCCTCGACATCCGGCTTGCCGCGCTGGCGAGCATGCGCCGCGAGCAGGAGCTGCCGAACGGGCTGCGCGGGTTCGTCGCCGACGTGCACAGCGCAGGAGCCGCGATCGACTTCTCCGTGCTGTGGCCCGATGGAGCCCTCTTGGACGCGCCGCTGCCGACGTGGACGCATCCCCGCCTGATCCTGACCCGCGATGGGCTGGAGCAGGGAGCCTCCACACTCGCGGTGCATCCGCTGTTGGGTGCACACGTCCGGTTGCCCGAGGTGCCCGAACGTCACGTGTGGCAGTCCGACGTCGGCACCAACGCCCAGCCGTGGCTCGGCGATCACCAGGTACACAGCGTGGCTGCGCTGCCCGGTGCCGCCTACTGCGAGATGGCGTTGGCCGCGGCCCGCGCCGTCATCGGCGAGGCGTCCGAGGCTCGTGACATCACCTTCGAGGCGATGCTGCTGCTCGAGGAGGACACCCCGGTGTCGGCCGTCGCGTCGACCACCCCGGCGGGTGTCGTCGAGTTCCAGGTGCAGACCCACCTCGAGGGCGAGGAAACCCGAAGGGCGACAGCGGTTCTCAGTGCGGTCGAAGCCGATGACGAGCCGCTCGCGTACCAGATTTCCGATCTTCTGGCCGCCCACCCGGTGGAGCTGGACGGCGCGGAGCTGCGGGACTGGTACGACGCGAGGGGCATCCAGTACGGCCCCGCGTTCACCGGTCTGACGAGTGCGCACACCACCGAGGGACCTGGTGGATCCGTGCTGGCCCAGGTGGCACTGCCAGGTTCGATCCGATCCCAGCAGGGCGCCTACGGCGTGCACCCCGCGCTGCTGGACGCCTGCTTCCAGGCGGTCGGCGCACACCCCGATCTGCACTCCGACGTCAGCGGAACGCTGATGCTGCCGCTGGGCGTTCGACGCCTGCGCGCGCACGCATCGACCCGCAACGCGCACTACTGCTACGTGCGCTTGACCAGTGCCAGCGCGGCGGCGGTCGAGGCCGACATCGAGGTGCTCGACGAGCACGGCGCGGTGCTGCTCTCGGTCACCGGCCTGCGCATGGGCACCGGTGTCTCCGAGGCGGGGCAGCGCGACCGCACGCTCAACGAGCGGCTGCTGACCATCGACTGGAAGCGGCAGGACACCCCGGAGGCCGAGGCGGTCGAGGCGGGCTCTTGGCTGGTGGTCAGCACGTCGGACGGGTCCGACATGTTCGCGACCGAGTTGGCAGAGGCGCTGAAGGGCAACGATGCCCAGATCGCCTCGATGGTGTGGCCGCAGCGCGCCGATCACCAAGCCAACGCCGATCAACTGCGGGCACAGCTCAACGCCTCCGCGTTCAGAGGCGTCGTCGTCGTCACGCCACGTGACGCCGCGACGGACGCCGAGGCACCACGCAAGGGCGGAGACCTGGTCCGCCACCTGGTGCGCATCGCGCGCGAGCTGCCCGAGATCGTCGGCGAGCCGCCTCGGCTGTTCCTGGTCACGCGGGACGCCCAGACGGTGCGCGCGGGTGACGTCGCCAACCTCGAGCAGGGCGGGCTGCGCGGGCTGATGCGGGTGATCGGCATGGAGCACCCGGGATTGGCCGCCACCCAGATCGACGTCGACGACACAACGGGTGCCGAACTGATCGCCACACAGCTGCTTGCCGGTTCCGATGAGGACGAGACCGCGTGGCGGGACGGCGAGTGGTACACGGCGCGGCTCAACCTGAGCCCGCTGCAGCCCGACGAGCGGCGCTCCGTCGTCGTCGAGCCCGAGCGGGACGGCATGCGTCTGCGGATCCGCCAGCCTGGCGACCTCCAGTCGGTCGAGCTCTCCGCCTACGACCGCGTGCCGCCCGGACCGGGTCAGATCGAGGTGTCGGTATCGGCGTCGAACCTGAACTTCGCCGACGTGCTGGTGGCGTTCGGCCGGTACCCGAGCTTCGAGGGCCGGTTGCCCGAGCTCGGTGCCGACTTCGCCGGTGAGGTCACCGCGGTTGGCGTAGGCGTCACCGAACACCAGGTCGGTGACAAGGTCGCCGGGATCTCCGCCAACGGTGCATGGTGCACGTTCGTCACCTGCGATGCCGCGCTCGCGGTCAAGATCCCGGAAGGGGTGCCCGAGGAGCGGGCGGCAGCCGTGCCAAGTGCGCACGCCACCGCCTGGTACAGCCTGCACGACCTGGCCAGGATCGAAGCAGGCGACAAGGTGCTGATCCACTCCGCCACCGGTGGTGTCGGTCAGGCGGCCGTCGCCATCGCCAAGGCCGCAGGCGCCGAGATCTACGCAACCGCGGGTAGCCCGGATCGTCGAGAACTGCTGCACACCATGGGAATCAAGCACGTCTACGATTCCCGCAGCACCGACTTCGCCGACGAGATCCGCAAGGACACCGACGGATACGGCGTCGACGTCGTGCTCAACTCCTTGCCAGGGGCCGCTCAGAGGGCGGGTCTGGAACTGCTGAGCTTCGGCGGTCGGTTCGTGGAGATCGGCAAGCGGGACATCTACGGCGACACCAAGATGGGGCTGTTCCCGTTCCGTCGCAACCTGTCGTTCTACGCCGTGGACCTCGGGCTGCTGATGATCACCAACCCCGGCAAGCTGTCCCGTCTGCTCGAGACGATCTACGCAAAGATCGCCGACGGCACGTTGCCGCTGCCGGAGACGACGCACCACCCGCTCAGCGACGGTGCGACCGCGATTCGCGTGATGGGTGCCGCCGGGCACACCGGCAAGCTGGTCCTCGACGTCCCGCACACCGGCAAGCACAGGGTGGTCCAGCCGCCCGAGCAGGCGCCGGCCTTCCGGCCCGACGGTGCGTACGTCGTCACCGGCGGTCTCGGTGGCCTCGGGCTCTTCCTCGCAGACAAGATGGCGGCGGCAGGCGCGGGACGGATCATCCTCAACGGTCGGTCGGCACCGAAAGCCGATGTGCTGCAAGCGATCGAGCGCATCCGGGAGGGTGGTACCGAGGTCGAGGTGTCACTCGGTGACATCGCCGAGAGTGGCACCGCGGAGCGCCTGGTGACGGACGCGACGGCCACGGGGCTCGCGCTGCGCGGCGTGCTGCACGCGGCGGCGGTCGTCGAGGACGCCACGCTCGGCAACATCACCGACGAGCTGGTCGAACGAGACTGGGCGCCAAAGGTGTACGGCGCGTGGAACCTGCACGAGGCCACGAAGGATCAACCGCTGGACTGGTTCTGCTCGTTCTCGTCGGCTGCGGCCATGGTCGGTTCCCCCGGCCAGGGTGCCTACGCCGCGGCCAACAGCTGGCTGGACGCGTTCACGCACTGGCGCCGCGCGCAGGGTCTGCCTGCCAGCGCCGTTGCGTGGGGTGCCTGGGCCGAGATCGGCAAGGGCCAGGCCATGGCCGAGGACGGCTCGATGGCCATCGCGCCCGACGACGGTGCCCATGCCTTCGACGTCCTCGCACGCTTCAACCGCGGCTACACCGGCTACGCACCGATCGCCGGGACGCCCTGGTTGACGGCGTTCGCGCAGACCAGCAAGTTCGCCGAGGCGTTCCAGTCGCTGGGCAGGGGCAGCTCGGGTACCAGTCAGTTCCTCGCCGAACTGCACGAGCTGCCACGCGACGAGTGGCCGGCACGGCTCCGGCGTCTGATCTCCGATCAGATCAGCCTGATCCTGCGCAGGTCCGTCGATCCGGACCGTCCTCTCTCGGAGTACGGGCTGGATTCGCTTGGCAACCTCGAACTCCGCACTCGGGTGGAGACGGAGACGGGGATACGCATTACCGCAACCGACATCACCACGATTCGTGGATTGGCGGATTCGCTCTGCGAAAAGTTGGAGCCAGCGGAGGTGGCCGCATGAGGCCACCGCGGGCGGATTCCGATGTCGTCGTTGTCTTGAGTGTTGCGCGTAGCGAGGAGTGAACCGTGTTCGTAGGGGCGTTGGAGATCGTCAGGCTCGAAGAGTGGCAGCCTGGAACGGGTTCGGTGGTGTCTTGGCATGCGTCGCCGGCGTCGAAGGCGAAGGCGATGGCTGCGCCGGTGAGCACCGTGCCCGCCAGTTACATGCAGGCTCAGCACATTCGAGGGTTCCACGAGTTTGCCGACCGCGGGCTGGAGTACTCGCGACTGGTGGCCGTCTCCTGGGATGAGCCGGGGCAGTGCGATCAACGTGCGATGAACTACGTGATCAACGCGCACCTGCGTCGTCACGACACTTATCGCAGCTGGTTCGAGTACCGCGACGATGCCCGCATCGTGCGGCGCACGATCCAGAATCCCAACGACATCAAGTTCGTCCCGGCCAAGCGTGGGCAGATGGCGGCCGAGGACTTTCACCAGCTGATCCTCGACACCCCGACCATGGCCGAATGGGAGTGCTTCAGCTTCGGCGTCATTCAGCACGAGGACCATTTCACCTTCTACGTGATCGTCGACCACGTCCACACCGATCCCATGCTGATGGCGTGCCTGTTCGTCGAAATCCACCAGACCTACGTCACGTTGCTGGAAGGCGGTGCGCCCCCGCAGCTTCCGGAGCCAAGCGGGTACGACGACTATTGCGTTCGCCAGCATCAGTACACGTCGGCGCTCACGGCGGATTCTCCGCTGGTGCGCAATTGGATCGACTTCGCGAGTAGCAACGACGGGACCCTTCCCGAGTTCTCGCTGCCACTCGGCGATCCGAACACTCCGTGCGGCGGTGATCTCCTCGTCACGCAGTTGATGAATGCCGAGCAGACGGCCGCCTTCGAAAACGCTTGCATCGCTGCCGGGTCCCGGTTCGTCGGCGGGGTTTTCGCCGCGGCGGCCGTCGCACAGTACCGGGTGACCGGGGTGGACACGTACTACGGCATGACGCCGAAGGACATGCGCACCAGTCCCGAGGAGTTCATGACGTGTGGCTGGTTCACCGGCATGATCCCCGTCGGCGTTCCTGTGACGCCGGGCTCGTTCGCGCAGACCGCCCGTGCGGCGCAGAAGTCGTTCGACGCCAACACCGATCTGGCGAAGGTTCCGTTCGACCGGGTGCTGGAGTTGGTGCCGTGGCTGCACCGGTCGCAGCGCGGTTTCCCGATGCTGGCCTATCTCGATGCCGGGCTGCCCCCGCTCTCCGCGGTGGTCGCCTCCCATCTGGACGGGGTGAACGCGCGGGCGTACAGCGACGGGCTGAGCCCGGCCCACATCTGCATGTGGGTGGGGCGTGTCCACGACGAGACGTCGTTGACGGTCTCATTCCCTGACAACCCGATCGCACGGGAGTCGGTCACCCGCTACGTCGAGGCGATGAAGGAGGTCTACGCCGGCGTGGCCGAAGGCCGTGAGGTGGTCGTGACCTCCATGCGTGAGACGGCTTGATCTCGCCTACTCCTGGACGGACCGGTGGATCGATGGCAGGCAGGGACGGACCGCTGAGGTTCACCCTGGCGGTGCACGGCACCAGGGGTGACGTGGAGCCATGCGCTGCGGTCGGACGTGAACTGCTTCGCCGCGGGCACGACGTGCGAATGGCGGCACCGCCCAACCTGATCGACTTCGTCGAGTCCGCGGGCGTGCCGGGTGTCGTCGCGTACGGGCCCGATTCGCAGAAGCAGTTGGAGGCCGACTTCTTCCGCGAGTTCTGGAAGGTTCAGAACCCCGTCACGCTGGTGCGCAAGGGCATGGACTACATCACCGAGGGCTGGGCGGAGATGAGTGCGACGCTGGTCGCGCTCACCGAGGGCACCGACCTGATCCTGACCGGGACGACCTACCAGGAGGTGGTAGCGAACGTCGCAGAGTACCGGGGCATTCCGTTGGCTGCGCTGCACTACTTCCCGGCAAGGGTGAACAGCAGCGCCGTCCCGATACCGGCGCCGCCGCCGTTGATCCGCTCGGTGTGGGCGTCCATCGAATGGCTGCACTGGCGGATGATGAAGGACGCCGAGGACGGACAGCGGCGCGAACTCGGCCTGCCTGCGGCGACGGTCCGGTGTGCGCGGCGCATCGTCGAGGGCGGAGCGCTCGAGATCCAGGCGTACGACCGACTGTTCTTCCCCGGTCTTTCCGAGGAGTGGGACGGGAAGCGGCCGTTCGTCGGTGCTCTGACGATGGAATTGCCGACGTCGACCGACGACGACGTCGCTTCCTGGATCGCTCGTGGCAAACCACCGATATACTTTGGATTCGGCAGCATGCCAGTCGAATCTCCCGCGGAGGCGGTCGCCATGATCAGTGAGGTGTGCGCGATGCTGGGGGAGCGGGCGCTCATCTCGTCAGGAGTCTGGGATCTCGACGACACCGCTTACGGTGCCCACGTCAAGCTGGTCGGTGCCGTCAATCACGCCGCGGTGTTCCCTGCCTGCAGGGCGGTCGTGCACCACGGCGGCGCGGGTACCACGGCAGCGGGGATGCGCGCGGGCGTGCCGACGCTGGTCCTGTGGGTAGGAGCCGACCAGCCGGTATGGGCAAACCAGGTGAAGCGCCTCGAAGTCGGCATCTCGCGGCGCTTCTCGTCCACCAACCAGGACCGGCTGCTGGCTGACCTCCGTAGGGTGCTGACACCTAGTTTCACCGCGCAAGCCCGGAAGGTCGCGACCCAACTGACCAAACCGGGGGCCAGCGTGGAGATCACCGCCGATCTCCTCGAGGAGAAGGCCGGCGTCATGGCCGCGAAGTGACGTGATCGCCATGAAGATGCCTGGCGGCGAAAAACTGCGGAAACCGTTCAAGGGAGCGAGTTTTCCAGCACTCGGGCGCTTCATCGTCCGTCACCCGCTAATGGTCATCGCGGCGTGGCTCGCACTGGCGATCGCGCTGTTCCTGGCGGTTCCGCCGCTATCCGTCGTCGCCCAGCTGAAGCCACCTGCCTTCCTGCCGAGCGATTCTCCCGTTCTCGTCTCGAGCACCGAGATGAAGCAGGCCTTCAAGGAGCCAAGTTCGGACAACGTCGCGGTCGTCATTCTGAGCGACAAGAATGGGCTGACCGCCGCCGACGACGCCACCTACAAGACGCTGGTGGACAAACTCCACGCCGATAAGTCGAGTGTGGTTGGGACGCAGAACTTCCTCGCGATCCCCGAGCTGCGGCAAGCCCTACAGAGCACCGACAACAAGGCCTGGCAGCTGCCGGTGAACATGGTGGGGGTGATGGGCACCGGCGACGGTCAGCTGGCGTATCGAAACGTCGTCAAGATCGTCAAGGACACGACGGCGAACACGACCCTGACGGCCAACGTGGTCGGCCCGGCGGCGACGATGGACGATCTCACCACGACCGGGGCGGAAGACCAGCACTTCATCGAGATCGCCACGGTGTTCATGGTGTTGACGATCCTGTTGGTGGTGTATCGCAACGTGATCGCGATGCTGCTGCCGCTGGCGACGATCGGCGTGTCCCTGGTCGCGGCGCAACAGGTGGTGGCAGGACTCGGCCTCTACGCCGGCCTGCCCGTCGGGCCCCAGACCCTCGTCTTGATGACGGGTTTGTTGATGGGTGCGGGAACCGATTACGCCGTGTTCCTGTTCAGCCGGTACCACGAATTGGTGCGGAGCGGAAAGACGTCGGACGACGCCCTCGTCGAGTCGCTCGCCTCGATCGGCGGAGTGATCACGGCGTCGGCCGCGACGGTGGCCATTGCCTTCTTCGGGCTGGCCTTTACGACGCTTGGCATCTTCCAGACCATCGGCCCCTCCCTGACGATCACCATCGCGACCGGCTACTTCGCCGCGGTCACGATGCTGCCGGCGCTGATCGTGCTGGCCGGGCGCCGGGGCTGGATCAAGCCGCGCAAGGACATGACGGGCCGGTTCTGGCG
>JAOPVF010000277.1 GCA_025963195.1 Mycobacterium sp.
TCTCCGACATCATCGTTGCGTTGCGACTGCCAGTAGACGTTCTCGGAGATGACGTCGCCGCCGCTGCCGAGCAGCTCGGCACGGACGAAGAACACCGGCGAGTCGCGGGCTTCCCTTGGCAGCGTCACGGCAGGCGTCGCACCTCCGGAGGGCACGGTCAGCGTTGGGCTGGTCTCGTCGTCGCGCATGCGGCCCTGGAGGTCGTAGACCCGGACGCGGACGCGCAGATCGGTTGCGTCGCTCGGAGTCTGGTTCACCACGGACACCGAAGCCTGGCTGTGGTCGCCGGTGGCGTAGGAGTCGAATACCGCCGACAGCGGGCGAAGCCCCTTCTTGGCCCCGTAGTACGCGCCGCCGGGCCGCAGGTAATAGTCGAAGATGTTGCCGAAGAATGACGGCCAGTGGTTGTTGAGCATCCAGTAGATGGTCATCTTGTGACCGGCCCACCCGAGCGCGGCGAATGACTCGAACTGTGCGCGGGTCGACTCGTAGTGCGCCAGTTGCGCCTTGCGGGTGAACTCCTCAGCGCCAGAAGACGCTCCGTAGCGGCGGTTGATCACCCGCTGGATGCTGGCGAGCACTGCGTTGCCGTCGTTGGATCCGGCGTGGAAGTACCAGGCGTCGTTGATCGGCCACAGCTTGTCGGGCGGGATGAACTTGGTCAGGCTCGCGTACGGCGGGATGTGCTCGTTGTCGCCCTGTTCGGCCGATGCGCCGCGAGCCGCGCGATAGCGGCCGCTGAACCAGTAGCTCGGTGGCCGCCAGGTGTACGGGCCCGCCATCTGAATGCCGTCCCACAACCGTTCGCCTGCGGAGTTGGTGGTGTAGGAGGACACGGTGTCGACGATCGCGTTCTGCCAGTGCATTTCTCGCAGGATGTCGTGGTACTGGTCCAGCACGTCGGCAGGCGGCCTGCCGTCGCTCGCGTTGGCCCAGACGAATGCCGCGGCGTGCGAGCGCAGCATCGCGACCTGTGACCGCAGGCTGGCCTGTGCGACGTCGTGGTCTTCGTCGTCCCACTGTGGCCACTTCTCCCACTGGTTGCAGCACATCCAGCCGACCATGAGCGGGATGCCGAGTTCGTCGGCCTGCTCGACGAACCGTTCCGGCGGGATCTTCGATTCCAGCCGCAGCATGTTCAGCCCGAGGTCGCGGGCGTAGGCCAGGATGGCATCGTCGCGGTCGGGGTCGTAGCGGTAGAGCAGATCGGGCGTGTAGGTCGCGCCGCGGACCAGGAAGTCGCGTCCGTTCACCTGCAGGTAGAAGCTCCCGCCGGTGCCGAGTTCGGGGAACCGGTCGTCGTCGTCGCGCCCCTGCGTGATGGTGCGCACGCCGAAGCGCTGGGACTTCACGTCGGTCGCGGCGCCGTGTTGCAGGAACTCCAGCCGAAGGTCGTAGAGGTCCGGCTTGCCCATGGTGTACGGCCACCACAGGTCGGGATGGTTGAGCACCAGCGCACCGAAATCGGTTGGGGTGAAACTCACCTCGCGTTTCTCACCGGGTGCGAGGGTGACCGGCTGATCGACTTGCACGTCCGGCTTGCCCGGTCTGCTGATCGTCGCGCGCAGCACGCCGCGGACGCGGTCTGCCGAGAAGTTGCGAAGGCCGCTGTGGATGGTCAGGAGCGCGGTATCGGTGCTCGGCAGCGGTAACTCTGAGTTCACCGCCGTGTCGCCGATCGCCACCGCACCCAACGTGCGCAGGTAGACCGGCTTCCAGATGCCCGCATTGCGGTCCGCCACGAACGAGTTTCCGTTGGCCGGATTCTTGTTCGGCCCTTGGTATCCGAGATAGTTCCAGTTGATCCAGTCGAACCAACTGTCGGCCAGTTCGACGCCGTTGACGTCCTGCATGGCCCGTTCGGGGATGACCTTGACGGCGAGGGTGTTGTTCTGGCCCGGTGCGATCCACGGCGTCACGTCGAGTTCGTGGTCGACGTACATGCCGACCACCTTGTCGGCGCCTGCGACCAGATGGCCGTTGAGCCATACTTCGGCACGGTAGTTGATGCCTGGAAAGTCCAACTGGTAGGTGGTGTGGCCTGCCGGTGCGGTGAAGGTAGTGCGGTACCACCACTCCTGTTGGTAGAGGTCCTGGGGCACCTCGGTGAGCAGGTTCGAGCCGTAGTACAAGTTCGGGTACGTGCCGTCGTCCTGCAGTGTCTGCAGCACGGTGGCAGGCATTCGGCGCACGTCGTGCCAGCCGGAGCCCTTGAAGTCGGGACGCGAGACGTCCGGCCCTGCGGCGGCGACGTCCCGCGTCGACGCGAGCCGCCAGCCCGAGGACAACTCGATCAGCCCCGCCGGTGCCTCGGGCCGGACGTACCGCGCAAAGTCACCGGAGACGAGCAGGAGTAGCAGAAGCGAGACGACCATGCCCAGAACGGCGGTGCGGCGCAGTTCGGGCGCGATGGTGCGACTCCCTCCGGATGGTTGCGGACGCGAGGAGCAGTCGGACCCCTGCGATTGACTTCGAATGACCGTCGAGGGACATTCTGCCTGTCGGCGTGGATGTCGGCCGGGTCGGTCAGCGACCGCCGGTGATACCGCTGATCACGCGGTCGCACACCCCGTACATCTGGTTTAACGCCTCGCCCGTGTCGGCCGCCCGTGACACGAACAGCGCCGCCTCGTCGAGGGCGCCGAGCAGCACGTGCGCGGTGGGGCGAAGGGGTTGGTCGGGGATCGCTCCGTCGGCCATGGCCTGCGCCAGCATGGCCTCGATGACCCCGAGGCCATACTTCATCCCGACCTCGCGCCAGCGCTCCCAGCCGAGCACGGCCGGTGCGTCGATCAGGACGATGCGCTGCACGTCGGGAGCCGAGCACTCCTCGAGGAACAGCCGGGCCCCGATGCGCATCGCGGCCAGTTGGTCGGCGGGTTCGGCCGCGACGATGCGCGCGCTGATCTGGGCCACCAGGTCCCGCTCGACCCCTTCGTACACCTCGGCGAACAAACCGGTCTTGTCGCCGAACTGGTGATAGAGCGCGCCGCGGGTGACGCCGGCGGCGTCGACGATGGCCTGGGTCGCCACCGCCGCGTAACCGTCCGTTGCAAACAGGTGCCTACCCGCTTCGAGCAGCCGTGCCCTGGTGGCGGCCGTGCGTTCGGCTTGGGTCCGGCGCGGCGCAGGCGCGTCGCTCAGTGGCATTGGTCGGGCCGTTCGTTGACTTTCATACAGATTGCACGTAACTTTCATACTGAGTGTTCGCAAGTTCTGATCAGGAGGGTAACGGACATGCCGCAGGCGACGTTGCAACAAGCCACGATCGAGTACCGCGAGTTGGGCCCCGCCGACTCCGCTCATCCCCCGATCCTGTTCGTGCACGGCATCCTGGTCGATCACAGGCTCTGGCTGAAGGTTGCCGAAGAGCTGGCGCACAACGGGTTTCGGTGCATCCTTCCAGACTGGCCACTCGGATCGCATACCGTGCCGGTGGATCCAGGGGTGGAGCTGACGCCGGTGAGCGTTGCCGAGATGGTCAACGAATTCATCGGCGTGCTCGACCTGCGCGACGCCACGTTGGTCGGCAACGACACCGGCGGCGGGTTGTGCCAGCTCCTGATCGACGCCCACCCGGACAGCGTGGGTCGGCTGGTGCTGACCAACTGCGACGCGTTCGACAAGTTTCCGCCGTTCCCGTTCAACGTCGTCTTCGCGACGATGCGCGGACCCAGGTCGATCCGGGCGTTGTCGAAGCTGATGAGGGTCGCGGCGCTGAGGCGTTCACCTCTCGGCTACGGACTGCTGCTGCGGCCCGAGGAC
Source organism: Mycobacterium sp. (assembly GCA_025963195.1). Classification (GTDB taxonomy): domain Bacteria; phylum Actinomycetota; class Actinomycetes; order Mycobacteriales; family Mycobacteriaceae; genus Mycobacterium. Next base: position 3,766 of record JAOPVF010000277.1, read on the forward strand.
GACGCGCTGACCGCAGCGTGGGTCGCGCCGATGAGCACCGACCGCCGGATCGCGCAGAACCTGGCGACGCTGTTGCGTGGCGTCGCCGCAATGGATCTGGTGGACGTCGCCACCAGGCTCCCCCGGTTCAGCAAGCCCGTGACGATCGTGTGGGGCATGGCCGACCGCAGCTTCACGCCGTCGCTCGGGCGCAAGCTCGCGGCGCTGTTCCCGAACGCGTCAATGGTCGAGGTCCCCGGCGCCCGCACGTTCGTCGCGCTCGACGCACCACGGGCGGTGGTCGACGCGATCGAGACCGTGGGAGCGCGCGCCTAGAACAGAATCTTGTGCGGGACGTCGGCGGTGAGACCGCCGTCCACCACGAACTCGCTGCCGGTGGAGAACGACGACTCGTCGCTGGCGAGGAACACCACGAAGGCGGCGACCTCCTCGGACTGACCTGGCCGCCCGAGCGGGCTGGTGACCATGTCGTCGGGGAAGTGCTTGGTCATCGGCGTGCGAATGAAGCCCGGATGCAACGAGTTGACCCGGATCTTGAACTTGCCCAAGTCCAGCGCCGCCGACTTCGACAGGCCCCGAACCGCCCACTTGGACGCAACGTACGGATGCACCATCGGGGCGCCGCGCATTCCCTCGATCGACGACACGTTGATGATCGATCCGCCGCCTGCCGCCTTCATCGCCTCGACGGACGCCTGCATGCCGAGGAACGTCCCCGTCAGGTTCACGTCTATGACCTTCTGCCACTTGGCCATGTCAAACTTGCCGATCTGGCCCATCGCGACGATGCCGGCGTTGTTCACCAGCACGTTGAGCTTGCCGAAGTCATCGACCGCGGTTGCCACTGCCGCATCCCACTGCTCGGCCTCGGTCACGTCGAGGTGGACGTAGCGCGCTGCTTCCCCGAGCTCGTCGGCCAGCGCCTTGCCCTCGTCATCGAGGATGTCGCCAATGACCACTTTTGCACCCTCGGCGACGAGCATCCGCGCGTCGGCGGCACCCATTCCCCGTGCCCCGCCGCTGATCAGTGCAACTTTTTCGTCCACTCGTCCCATGACGCGTTAGGCTACATCACGCGGTTTGAAAATTAGAACCTGTTCCAATTTTGTGGTTCAGCACGCATACTCCGATGACATCCGTCGGAGGAGAAACAGCATGGTGATCCGTGTCGCGCTCATCGGCACCGGGAACTGCGGCAGCCTCGCACTGAGGCAGCTCGTCAACGACGCACGCTTCGACCTGACCGGGGTCTGGGTGTCGTCGGAGGTCAAATTCGGCAAGGACGCGGGTGAGCTCGCAGGGCTGGACGTTTCGACGGGCATTACCGCCACCAACGACCTCGACGCCGTGTTGGCCGACAAGCCCGACTGCGTCGTCTACACCGCGATGGGCGACACGCGCCTCGCCGAGTCGATGGCCGACATCCGTCGCATCCTCGGCCTCGGCATCAACGTCGTCGGCTCGGCGCCCGGCGTGCTGCAGTACCCGTGGCAGGTGGTTCCCGAGAAGTACATCGGTCGAGTCGAAGACGCTGCACGCGAAGGTGATTCGACGATCTTCATCACCGGTGTCGACCCCGGATTCGCGACCGACCTGCTCCCGTTCGCTCTGGCAGGCACCTGCCAGAGCATCCAGCAGGTACGCACCATGGAGATCGCCGACTACGCCTCCTACGACGGGGTGACGGTGATGTTCGACGTGATGGGCTTCGGGAACGCCATCGGCGACTTCCCGATCCTGTTCCAGCCGGGCGTGCTGAGCATCGCCTGGGGTACCGCCATCCGGCAGCTCGCCGCAGGTCTCGGCATCGAGGTCGACGAGATCAGGGACTCGGTCGAACAGGAGCCGGCACCGGAGGACTTCGACGTCGCGGCCGGACCCATCGCCAAGGGAACCGTTGCGGCGCTGCGCTTTCAGATCGAGGGCATGGTCTCAGGCAAGCCCGTCATCGTCGTCGAGCACGTCACCCGGTTGCGTGACGACCTGCGCCCCGACTGGGCGCAGCCGGCGCAGTCTGGCGGGTCGTACCGCATCGAGATCACCGGCGAGCCCTCGTACGTCGTCGACGTCTGCCCCACCAGCCGCAACGGCGACCACAACTACGCCGCCATCCTTGCCGCGGCTGGCCGGATCGTGAACGCGATTCCCGACGTGGTGGCGGCCGCACCCGGCATCCGGACCACGCTCGACTTGCCACTCGTCACAGGCAAGGGCCTATACGAGGCTCAGTGAGCTGACCGGCTCCGCAACACCACGGGAGCGACGTTTGCCCACTCCAGTCTGACGCTGGTACCGCGGTCCGACGTCTCGATCGACGCCCGGTCCGACAGCGCCTCCATCAACGGGATGCCGCGTCCGCGGGTGCTGACGCTCGGCACCACGGGCGGCCGCCACGACCCCCGGTCCGACACCAGGACCGTGATGGTGGCCTCGACCACGTCGTGCCAGGCAAATACGTCCATGGTGCCCGTATCGGAGCGCCCGAGGTAGGCGAACTCGGCACAGTTGGCCAGTGCCTCGTTGATCGCGAGAACGACGTCGCTGGAACGTATCGGGTCCAGTTCGAAGAATGTCCGCAGCCAGGCGCTGAACTCGTCACGGGTGTGGGAAGCGGTCCGCGCATCTGCCACGACGCCGACGCGCTCGAAGCGCTCGGCATTGGTGACGTCCGCGGATTGCATCATATCGATCATGACAGCTCGTGCTTACCCGGTCAGAGCACTGGCTAAGCGTGTCTATCCGCGAAGGGACGCAACCGCTTCATCGAGGGTGGCGAACAGCGGGACGATGTCGGCGATTCCGACCAGTTTCAGCGGCCGGCTGGTTGTCGGGCCCTCCGCGACGACGCAGAGCCGGGTGGTCGTACCTGCCTCCTCGTGCGCGGCGACCAGCACGCCCATTCCCGCGGACGCGAGGAACTCCACCTCCGTCAGATCCACGACGAGGTGCTCGGGCTTCTTCTCGAGGGCTGCTCGCAGCGCTTCCTCGAGTTGTGGGGCGGTCAGCATGTCGATCACTCCGGAAGCGGCCACGATGGCCACCTCGTCGACCAACCGTTCGCTCACCAGGCACGTCGAACCCGACGACGCAATGGTGTCGTCGGCCGCCGCCTTGTCGACTATGGCTTCGCGTTGTTCGTCCAATGCCCAACTTCCCTGTTTGGCCCCTCCGCTGGATGCGAGGTGGCACCGCTTTCATGCTCGCGAGGCTCCGGGCTGAACCTGGCAAGAACGAAACTGCCTGGGTCAAACCTATCCGATGCGATCCCCGGATGTCGCAATCGGGACGCTGCTCGCGCCCGTCGGCGGCGCCAGCCCAATGATGCTGAAATGGAGTCCGGCGAGGCCGGGACCGGTGCGCCGCGAACACAGGAGCGAGATGGACCCCGAGACGCCCTTCGCGCGGCAGCTGGCGGAGATCGCGGCGGGCCGGACCGGGCCCCGGGTCGGCGCATTCTTCGATCTCGACGGCACGCTGGTGTCCGGATTCACTGCGACCGCCCACGCGGGGCATCGCATCCGGCGCCGCCAGGCCAGGATCGGCGAGGTCCTCGGGGTCCTCGAGGCCTCGGTGCGGTACCGGATGGGGCGGATGGAGTTCGAGCGACTCATCGTCAAGGCGGCCGGCTATCTACGCGGCGAATCGCTCGACGAGCTGGACGTACTCGGTGAGGAGTTGTTCCGCAGGCACATCGAGTCGCGGGTGTTCGCCGCCATGCGCGACGTCGTCGCCGCACACCAGGAGCGCGGCCACACCGTCGTGCTGAGTTCGTCGGCCCTGACCATCCACGCCGAACCAGTCGCCCGCT
>JAOPVF010000031.1 GCA_025963195.1 Mycobacterium sp.
CGGCCACGTGGACGACACCGTCGCTGACAGTCCCCACCGGCAAGGCCGTTCCTGCGGTCAAGGCCGGGGGCTGACATGGGACACCAAGGTCTAGGCGCGGTGCTCGTCGTGTCCGCTACCTCGGCGATGCTGCTGCTCGGCAGCGGTGTCGCGCAGGCCGGATCATCACCCAACGTGGTTGGTCAGAAGTACAGCGACGCCACCTCGGCGATCAGCGGCGCCGGCCTACATCCCGTGGTGTCGACAGTCGTCGGCGACCAGAAGGCCTGGCCCGACTGCCTCGTCGCCACCCAGGAGGACAGGACCGTGCCTCCGCCGGAGAACAGTTCCGGGTCCGCGACCAACGAAGTGCTCGTCTCCCTGAACTGCTATTCGGCTGAAGCGTCGGCGAAGGCGCCAGGCTATTCGGCGGCCAGCCCCGAGGGGAAGGCTATCGCGGCGGCCGCGAAGGCGGCCAATTCGTCGGGCTGATTAGGTCCGCTCGACCAGGTTCCGCGGATGGTGGCAGGCGGCGATGTGTCCCGGCGCGAGTTCGCGTAGTTCGGGGTCGTCGGTGCGGCACTCGTCGGTCATCCACGGGCAGCGGGTGTGGAAGTGGCAGCCCGGCGGTGGATCGATGGGGCTGGGCGGGTCGCCCTCGAGGATGAGCCGTTCGCGGCTGGCGTTGAGCTTCGGATCGGGGATCGGCACCGCGGACAGCAGCGCGGTCGAGTACGGATGCAGTGGCTGCTGGTAAAGAGCTGCGGCACGGGCACTTTCGACGATCTTGCCGAGGTACATCACCGCCACCCGATCCGAGACGTGGCGGACCACGCCGAGGTCGTGGGCGACGAACAGGTAGGACAGCCCGAACTCGTCCTGAAGGTCCTTGAGCAGGTTGACGATCTGCGCCTGTACGGAGACGTCGAGTGCGGAGACGGGCTCGTCGGCGATGATCAGCTTGGGCCGCAACGCAAGTGCCCTTGCGATGCCGATGCGCTGGCGCTGACCGCCGGAGAACTCGTGCGGGAAGCGGTCGGCGTGTTCTGGCGGTAGTCCGACCCGGTCGAGCAGGTCGCGCACGTGCTTTTTCGTGTCGCGGCCACTGGAAAGGCCGTGCAGCTCCATCGGCTCGCCGATGATCTGACTGACCCGCTTGCGCGGGTTCAGCGATGCGTACGGATCCTGGAAGATCATCTGCATCTGGCTCCGGACCGGCCGGAGCTGGCGCCTATTGCGTCCGACCAGTTCCTCGCCGTTGAACCGCACCGAACCCGACGTGGGCGGCGTCAGCTGCAGGATGGTTCGGCACAGCGTCGACTTGCCGCAACCGGATTCGCCTACCAGGCCTAGCGTTTCACCCTCTGCGAGGGTGAGGCTCACGCCGTCGACAGCGCGGACCCGGCCGACCTCGCGGTCGATGAGGATGCCCGACTTGATCGGGAAGTGCTTGACGAGGTCGGTGACCTCCAGCAGCGTGTCGCCCTTCACGTCGCCACCGGCTTGCGTAGGCCGATCCGGCCGTCGACCACGCGGAGGCGACGTTGATCGTCGGGTTCCAGCCAGCAGCGGTCGTGCTCCAGCGGTGGCGGCTGCGCGCACTTGCCGAATTCGTGCGGGCAGCGGGGGGCGAACCGGCAGCCCGTCGGCGGGCGGAGCAGTGACGGCGGCTGACCCGGAATCTGGGCCAGCCGTTCGGGATTCGGCGTATCCAGGCGGGCCAACGATCCAAGCAGCCCCCAGGTATAGGGGTGCAGTGGGTCGTAGAACAACTCGTCGAGCGTGGCTTCCTCGACGATCTGGCCCGCGTACATCACCGCAACCCGGTCGGCGATCTCGGCGACGACGCCGAGATCGTGGGTGATCAGTACCACCGCCAGGCCCCGCTCCCGGTTCAGTTGGTCAAGCAACCGCAGGATCTGCGCTTGAACGGTGACGTCGAGCGCAGTGGTCGGCTCGTCGGCGATCAGCACGTCGGGATCCAGGGACAGGGCCATCGCGATCATCACGCGCTGGCGCATGCCACCGGAGAACTCGTGCGGATAATCGCGCACTCGGCGTTCGGGATTGGGGATGCCCACCTGCCTGAGCAGATCGACCGCGCGCTCGCGTGCTTCGCTCTTGGACACGTCGCGGTGGGCCCGGATCATCTCGATCATCTGATCGCCGACTCGGTAGACCGGGTTCAGCGAGGTCATCGGGTCCTGGAAGATCATCGCGATCCGCTCGCCCCGCACACCCCGCAGACCTTCGTCGTCGAGATCGGTGAGCTCGACGCCGTCGAAGCGTACGGAGCCCGAGATGGTGGTGTTCGGTGCGCGGGTAAGCCCGATCAAGGTTTGAGCGGTGACGCTCTTACCCGAGCCCGATTCGCCCACGATGGCCAGGATTTCGCCTGCGGCTAGCCCGAAGGAGACCCCTCCGACCGCTTGGACCACCCCGCCGTCAGTGGCGAAGCTGACGGTCAGATCTTTGACCTCGAGGATCATGCCGGTGCCGCCTCTCCGAGTCGGATCCGCGGATCGAGGAATGCGTACAAGACATCGACGATCGTGTTGAACAGGACGATGAAGAAGGCGCCGAACATCGTCACGCCCATCAGCGGCGGTAGGTCGAGGCTACCGATGGCCTGCCCGGCGTAGAGCCCGACTCCGTTGAGGTTGAACACCGTTTCGGTCAGGATGGCGCCGCCGCCCACCACTGCACCGAAGTCTAGTCCGAAGAGCGTGACGATGGGGATCATCGAGTTGCGCAGCACGTGGCGCATCCGCACCTGACGCTCGCCTATGCCCTTGGCGCGCGCGGTCCTGACGTAGTCCTCGTTCATCACGTCGAGCATGTTGGAGCGCAGCACTCGGCTGTAGAAGCCGACGAACAGCACCGCCAGCGTGATCCACGGCAATATCAGGTGATATGCCCAATCGAGGGGATCCTTGGACAACGGGACGTAGCTGCTCGTCGGGAACAGCTGGGCCTTGTAGCTCAGGTAGTACAGCAGGATCGCGGCGAGCCAGAACACCGGCATCGAGATTCCGGTCAACGACAGGATCGTCAGCGCACGATCGGTGAACTTGCCGGAGTGCACGGCGCTGAGGTAGCCGAAGATGATGGCCAAGGTCATCCACAGCACCGCGGCGCCGATGCACAGCGACAGCGTCGCGGGCAGCCCCTTCCAGATCTGCTCGACGACGTTCTGCGAGCTGGCGTAGGAGGTGAGCTCGCCGGTGAGGATCTTCCGCATCATGGTCAGGTACTGCACCGGAATCGGTTGGTCCAGACCGAGATCGGCGGTCACCCTGGCGATGAGCGCCGGATTGGCGTTCTTGCCCGCGATGCGCTGGGCGGGATCGGAGTTCGGGATCACGTTGAAGATCAGGAAGACGACGACCGAGATCGCGAACAGGACCGCGATCATTCCGAGTATGCGCCTGGCGGCGAAGCGCAGCATGCCCTAGTGCTCCAGCCGGATTTTGGCCCGTGGGTCGAGCGCATCGCGCAGGCCGTCGCCGAACACGTTGAGCGACAACACGGTCAGCACGATGAGCAGTCCGGGAACGATTGTCAGATGTGGTGCGGTGTAGATGGTTTGGTAACCATCGGCGATCATCGTGCCCCATGACGCGTTGGGTGCCCGTACGCCGGCGCCGAGGAACGACAGCGACGATTCGAGCAACATGTTGTTGGCGATGTTCAGCGTGAAGAAGACGATGATCGTCGACACCACGTTGGGAAGCAGTTCGGAGAACATGATCCGCAGCGATCCCTTGCCCTGGGCGACGGCGGCTTCGACGAACTCCTTCTCGCGCAGTGCCAGGATCTCACCGCGGATCGGACGGGCCATGTACGGCACGTATACGCAGCCGATGATCAGGATCGGGATCCACAGCGAGTCACCGGCGACCACGATCGCACCGATCTTGAGCCCGCCCAGCGCGAGTGCGGTGCCCAGCGCGATCCCCAGAAGCAGCACGGGAAACGCCCACACCACGTCCATCACGCGCGATAGCACCGCATCGATCCAGCCTCGGTAGTAACCGCACAGCAGTCCAACGACCACCGCGAGCACGGTGGTGACGAGTGCCGCGACCACCCCGATGTAGATCGAGGTGCGCCCACCGTAGAGCAATCGCACCATCACGTCGCGGCCGTTCTGGTCGGCACCGAGCAGATAGCGACCGTGCAGGCCAGGCCCCACCGGGGTGCCGTCGGGGGAGACGACGTACGTCTCCTGCCCGTCGATGAGGAGCTTGTCGGTGATGTGGTTCTCGTTGGGTCCGGTGTGGG
>JAOPVF010000291.1 GCA_025963195.1 Mycobacterium sp.
GTGATCGGTCGGCGGCGTACGTGATCCGGAAGATCACCGGGGCGGCGTTCGTCGCCCCGCTGTTGGCCGTCCTAGCACTGCTGGCCGTCCTGGCGCTCATCGGCGCCGGGACGGCCTCCGCCCACGCGATCCGCATCTCCGCCGATCCTGCACCGGATTCCGCAGTCGACAAGGGACCCGAACGCGTCAGCGGGACGTTCAACGAGCAACTGCAGAACAGCTTTGCGGCCATGACGGTGGTCGGCCCCGACGGCAATCTGTGGTCCACCGGCCCCACCGATGTCCAGGGGGCCGTGGCCAGCGTGGGCCTGCGGCCGCTCGGGCCCGTCGGCACCTACACGGTGAACTACCGCGTGACCTCCGCGGACGGTCACGTGGTGTCGGGTTCGTGGTCGTTCCGGCTGACGACGGCCGGGTCGGGCACACCGGGACCGCCGGTGGGGGCGACCGGGCCGGCGGACGAGGGCGTTCCGGTCTGGCCGTTCATCGCGGCGGCCGTCGCGATCGTGGGTGCAGGCGCGTGGTGGGCGGTACGACGACGGGCGTGACGCGGCTGCGGATCGCGGCCGCAGGCGTCGCCGTCGTGGTGGCGACGGCGGTGGCCGCGTGGGCTCTCGCCTTTCCGCAGAACTCGTTGAGCGCCACGCTGATTCGCGCAGTCGCCGACTGCTCGGCAGTGGTCACGCTCGGCCTCGCGGTGGTTCCGATGTTCGACTCGGACCGGTACCGCCGCGAGGTCGCCGGGCGTGCCTGCCGACCACTGATCCTCGCGTCCGCGGTGTGGGCGGTGGCCGAAGTTATTCGGATCGTGGTCGACGCGGCGCAGGCGGTCGGAACGTCCGCAGTTCGGGTGGGCGTGCGCACCACGCTCGACTTCGCGGTCGTTACCACCACGGGGCGGTCCGGGTCGATGTGCGTGGTGGCCGCCGTCGTAGTCGGCGTCGTGGCCGCGGTGACGTCCCGTTGGCAGTGGAGACCGGCGGTCGGCGTCGTGATGGCAGGCGCGGCGGCGGTCGGGATGACCGGACGCAGTCTCGTCGGTCACCTGGCCGAGAGTGCCGCCGGCGGCCTTGCGGTCGCCGTGCACGCACTGGCCGCGGCGTTGTGGTGCGGGACGTTGGCCGCGCTGGTCCTGGTGATCGAGCATCGTGGGCAGTGGGCCAGGGTGTTGCCGCGCTTCTCGCAGGTCTCCCTGTGGTGCGTGGTGACGCTGGTGGTGTGTGGCGTCGCGGCGACGGCACTGAGGTTGCACTCCCCCGCCGAGTTCGTCACGACGGGATACGGCCGGTTGCTGTCGGCCAAGATCCTGCTGACGACGGCGTTGACGGTCCTGGCCTGGCGCAATCGCAGCTGGTGGCTGCCCGCGGCGCGGTCACACCGCGCCACCGCCGACGTATCGCGGCTGCGGTCCCGGATCGAGTTGGCAGGCATGGGCGTGGCGCTGACCCTTGCGGCGGCGCTGGCGGTCACGGGATAGCGGCCAAAACTCAACTGGCATGATGGCTGGGACGAGAACTGCAAAGGAGCAGCCAGATGGCAGACCAGCAGGGTCGACCGGACGACGAGCCCACCGAACAGCCGTCGACTCCGGATCCGACATTGGATCCGACACTGCCGCCACCCGCGAAGAAGGCAGCCGCCAAGAAGGCGCCCGCAAAGGCGGCGAAGAAGGCACCGGCCAAGGCGGCCAAGAAGGCCCCCGCCAAGGCCGTCAAGAAGGCTGCTCCGGCGAAGAAGGCGCCCGCCAAGAAGGCTCCGCCCGCGCCGCCCGCCCCTGCGGCTGCCGCCACGCCCGCAACGGCTGCCGCGCCTGCACCCGCAGCGGCCGACACCAACGGCTCGCGCCCGGCCAGTAGCCCCGCCAAGGAGACTGCGGCACAAGCGAAGTCGACCGTGGCCGCCGCAACCATCCCGACCATCGCACCAGGGCCCGAGCACTCCCGACTGCCGGTGGCCGCTGCCGTCGCGGCAGGCATCCTGGCGATCCTCGTGGTCCTGCTGGCCCGACGGAACTCTGAAGAAGACTGACGAATCGGCTTGACCCTGACGCGACGTCAGGGTCCATAGTCGACTCCGTGGACGCGAACACCGTCGGCTTCATCGCCGAGTTGACCGGACTCTCGATCCGCACGCTGCACCACTACGACCACATCGGTCTGGTGGTGCCCAGCGTGCGGACGCCGGCGGGCTACCGCGGATACACCGATACCGATGTCGAGCGATTGCATCTGGTGCTGGTCTATCGCGCGGTGGGTCTCCCGCTCGACGAGATCCGCACCCTGCTCGACGACCCGGACGTCGACGTGTCCGCCCACTTACGTCGCCAGCACCGCCTGCTCCTCGATCGGGCGGACCAGCTGGCCCACACCATCAAGGCAGTGGAGGAACTGATGACTGCACGCGACAACGGCATCCAGCTCACGGCACGGGAGCAGGTCGAGATCTTCGGCACGGACGCATTCGGCGGTGAGTACGCCGAGGAGGCGGAACGACGATGGGGCGACACCGATGCATGGAAGCAGTCCCAACAACGGGCTGCGCAAATGACCAAACAGGACTGGATCGACGTCAAGGCCGAGGGAGACGCGCTGCTCGCCGCGCTGGCGCAGGCCAAGCGGGACGGCGTCCAACCCGGCTCGTCAGCCGCCGAAGACCTGGTGGCGCGCCACCGCGCCCAGATCGAACGCTTCTACGACTTCGGCGGTGACATGCACCGCAATCTGGTCGAGATGTACGTCACCGACGAGCGATTCACCAAGTACTACGACGACGTCGAACCGGGACTCGCGCAGTTCGTCCGCGACATCGTGGTGGCTAGCATCGAGGCGTGACCATCGAACCGCGCGCGACCGCCGATCTCGTCGACGACATCTACCCCGACGTTCGCAGCTGCGATCTGCAACTGCAGAACTACGGTGCCACCACGATGTTCGCCGGACCGATCACGACGGTGCGCTGCTTCCAGGACAACGCCCTGCTGAAGTCGATCCTCGGTGAGCCCGGCAACGGTGGCGTGCTGGTGATCGACGGCGACGGGTCGCTGCACACCGCACTGGTCGGCGACGTCATCGCCGGACTGGCCGCAGACAGCGACTGGGCGGGGCTGATCGTCAACGGCGCGGTGCGCGACGCGTCGACGCTGCGCACCATCGGCATCGGGATCAAGGCGCTGGGCACCAACCCGCGCAAGGGCACGAAGACCGGCGAAGGTGACCGCGACGTTGCCGTCACCTTCGGCGGTGTGACGTTCGTTCCCGGCGAGATCGCCTACTGCGACGAGGACGGGATCGTAGTGCTCTCGGCCTAAACCGTCACGGGCACACGGTGTTTGGTGAAGTGCAGCGCCCCGTCGTCGACCTTGCCCTGGCGGATCATTCGGATGTCGAGGAAGTAGTTCTGCTTGAGCTTCCACGGTGCCTTCGACCCGGCCTTTGGCAGGCTGTCGAGAGCGCGTAGCACGTAGCCGGGGGTGAAGTCCATCAACGGACGTTCCTCGACTGAGTTGCCAGGATGCTCGGGCACCACGGTGTCGAAACCGTTGGCGTCCATGTAGTTCAGGATCCGGCAGACATACTCGGAGACCAGATCTGCCTTCAGCGTCCACGACGCGTTGGTGTAACCGATGGTGAAGGCCATGTTCGGCATGCCGGACAGCATCATGCCCTTGTAGGACATGGACGTCGTCAGATCCACCGGCTCGCCGTTGCGGCGGATCTCCGCGCCGCCGAACAGCCGGAGATTCAAACCCGTTGCGGTGACGATGATGTCGGCCTCGAGCACCGTGCCGGAGTTCAGCTTGATGCCCTCGGGCACGAAGGTGTCGATGGTGTCGGTCACGACGTCGGCGTTGCCCTTGCGGATCGACTTGAAAAGGTCGCCGTTCGGGGCGAGGCAGAGCCGCTCGTCCCACGGGTTGTAGCTCGGACCGAAGTGCTTCTCGACGTCATAGCCGTCGGGCAACCGTCGCTTGGCCATCGTCAGCAGGGTGTTGCGCATGTACTTCGGGAACTTGCGGGCCAGCTGATACTGGGCGGTGGCGAAGGCGATGGCCTTCCACCGGTTGACCACGTGCGCGGCCTTCTCCGGCAACACCTTGTTGACCCGCTCGGCAATCGGGTCGACGTCGGGCAGCGAACCGATGTAGGACGGTGAGCGCTGCAGCATCGTCACGTGCCCCGCACCGCTGTTGACGAGGGCGGGGATCAGTGTGATGGCGGTGGCGCCACTGCCGATCACGACGATCTTCTTGCCTGCGTAGTCGAGGTCCTCGGGCCAGTGCTGCGGGTGCACGATGGTGCCAGCGAAGTCCTCCGAACCCGGGAACGTAGGCGAGTAGCCCTGGTCGTAGTTGTAGTAGCCGGTGGTGGCGAACAGGAACGAGCAGGTCAGGGTCGTCTCTTGGGAGCCGGTGTTGACCGTGACCGTCCAGCGGTTGTCGGCGTCCGACCACTCTGCGGCGGTGACCTGGTGGTTGTACCGGATGTTCTTGTCGATGCCGTTCTCGGCGGCCGCTTCCTTGATGTAGGACAGGATCGCCGGGCCGTCGGCGATGGCCTTGGCCGAGGTCCACGGCTTGAACCGGAAGCCGAGCGTGAACATGTCGGAATCCGAGCGGATGCCTGGGTACTTGAACAAATCCCAGGTTCCACCCATGTTCTCGCGACGCTCCAGGATCGCGTAGCTCTTGGACGGGGAGCGGTCATGCAAGTGCCATGCGGCGCTGATGCCGGAGATGCCTGCGCCGACGATCAGAACGTCGAGATGTTCGGTCATGGCGACACGCTATCAACACCGTGTTGAATAGGTCAACAGTGTGTTGAAAAATTCGACATGCAGTAAAGTAGGCGCCGTGACCACCACCAGCCCGCCCCGATCCGGTCGCGGTCGTCGTTCGAAGCGACCGTCCGGCGACGAGCGCGAGGCCTTGATCCTCGCGACCGCCGAGCGGCTGCTGGGGGACAAGAAGTTCGCCGACATCTCCGTCGACGATCTCGCCAAGGGCGCAGGGCTGTCCCGGCCGACGTTCTACTTCTACTTCCCGTCCAAGGAAGCGGTGCTGCTGGCACTGCTCGAACCGTTGATTGCGCAGGCGGACAGGGGTTTCGACGGAGCCATCGAGTCGCTGCCTGCAGATCCGCGGCGGGCGTTCCGCGAGGGCATCCGTATCTTCTTCACCGCATTCGGCTCGCACAGCGTGGTGGCCCGCGCAGGTACCGAAGCCCTGGCCAACAGCCCGGACATCCGGACGATCTGGTCGACGTTCATGCAGAAGTGGATCAACCAGACGGCGGCGTTGATCGACTACGAACGCCGACGCGGCGCCGCCCCCGACAACATCGGGGCACTCGACCTTGCCACGTCGCTGAACCAGATGAACGAGCGCGCGATGACCGCGACCCTGGTCGCCGAGGAGGG
>JAOPVF010000047.1 GCA_025963195.1 Mycobacterium sp.
CGGCGGCCTGACGGTTGTTGTCGCGCACGTCGATGCCTAGAAACGCGACGCCCTTGGCCTTGGTCGCGTCGTACACCTTCTGCAACTCGCGGGTCTCCGAGCGGCACGGGCCGCACCACTGTCCCCACACGTTGACGACGATGACGTCACCCTTGAAATCGTCCAAGGAGATGGTCTTGGAGGGGTCGGTCAGCTCCGGACCGGAGATCGGCCCTGGGCGTCCGCGACTGTCCGGTGGGTCGTAGAGGATGTCGGTCTTGCCGCCGGGGGCGACGAACTCGAACGTGCCGCCCTGGGCGACGGCGTCGTCACCGGTGGAGCAACCGGTCAGCAGCACCGCCACCGACACGATCGACATCACCAGCCATCTCACTACAGACCCCAGGGCTCCGAATAGCTCCAGCGGGTGAGCTCGTCGCCGGTGAACGTGAACGACGTGAGTGAGGCGAGGTTGCACAACCGGCTGTGCGGCAATGGAAGATGGTGCAGGTGCCGGTCCGTCATCGACCGGCGCAGCGTCTCCACGGGAAGCTGATGGCTGACGCACACGGCCTGGTGGCCTTCCGCGCGAATGCGAGCCCGGTGCACAGCCGCCTGCATCCGCGCCGCGACCTCGACGTAGGGCTCCCCCCACGACGGTTTGCGCGGGTTGCGAAGCAGCGGCCAGTTCCTCGGGTCGCGCAACGCGCCGTCGCCAGGCGCGACCTTCTCGCCCTCGAAGTGGTTCCACGACTCGATCAGGTCGTCGTCGGTGTCGATGGGCAGGCCGTGCGCTGCGGCGATCAGCTCCGCCGTCTCCTGTGCACGCTCCAGAGGGGAGGCGACCACGTAGACGACGTCATTGTCCGCCAGCCAGTCCGCACCCGACCGAGCCTGTGCCCGACCACGTTCGGACAGGTGGAAGTCCGGCAGGCGGCCGTAGAGGACGCCCGCCGGGTTGTGCACCTCGCCGTGCCGCATCATGTGCACGGTGGTCGTGACCGTCATGCCGGTTTCCGCGCTTCTGCGGCGGCGCGCGCGGCGGCGGGCAGGGCGGCGGCGATGCGGTCGAATGCGTCGTCGTCGAGTGCGGCCGATACGAACCACGCCTCGAACGCGCTGCACGGTGGGTACACGCCGGCGGCGAGCAGCGAGTGGAAGAACGGCGGGAAGCGCCACGTGTCGGTGGCCTTGGCCGAGGCGAAGTCGATCACCGGCTCGTCGGAGAAGAACACGCTGAACATGTTCGCCGCACGTGAAACCCGATGGGCGACACCAGCATCGGTGAGCGCCCCGGACAGCAGCGCCGAGAGCCGGTCGGCGTTGGCGTCCAGCTTGGCGTAGACGTCGTCGTCCGCGGCGCGCAGCGTGGCGAGCCCCGCAGCCATCGCGACCGGATTGCCCGACAGCGTGCCCGCTTGATACACCGGGCCCAACGGAGCCAGCCGGTCCATCACCTCGGCGCGGCCGCCGAACGCGGCGGCGGGAAGGCCGCCGCTCATCACCTTGCCGAACGTGAACAGGTCCGCGTCCACCGGGTCGACGCCGTACCAGCCGGAGCGACTGACCCGGAAGCCCGTCATCACCTCGTCGAGGATTAGTAGCGCGCCGTGGTCGGCGGTGATGCGTCGCAGTGCGGCGTTGAAGCCCGGCAGCGGGGGCACCGCACCCATGTTGCCCGGGCTGGCTTCGGTTATGACGCAGGCGATCTCGCCGCCGAACTTGGCGAAGGCATCCTCGACGGCAGCAACGTCGTTGTACGGCAACACGATCGTGTCGGCGGCCGTCGCCCCGGTGACACCCGGGGTGGACGGCAGGCCGAGCGTCGCGACGCCGGACCCGGCGTCGGCCAGCAGCGCATCGACGTGACCGTGGTAACAACCGGAGAACTTGATCATCTTCGCGCGGCCGGTGAACCCGCGGGCGAGGCGCACCGCGCTCATGGTCGCCTCGGTACCGGAGTTGACCAGCCGGACCTTCTGGACGGCGCCGACGCGACCGATGATCTCGCGTGCCAGCTCCGTCTCGGCCGGGGTCGGCGCGCCGAACGAGAGCCCGTCCGCTGCGACGCGTTGCACGGCCTCGACCACCGCAGGGTGGGCATGGCCGAGGATCATCGGCCCCCACGAACAGACCAGGTCGACGTAGCGGTTGCCGTCGGCGTCGGTGAGCCAACAGCCCTTCGCCGAGGTGATGAACCGCGGGGTGCCGCCAACCGCGGCGAACGCCCGGACCGGCGAGTTCACCCCACCAGGGATGACCTCGGCCGCGTCGGCGAACAGCGCAGCGGAGGCCTCCGTGCGTGGTGGGGCGCTAGGCATGGCCCCCAGTGTCCCAGCCGAGCCACCGGCGTCAACTACAGGGTGTAGTTATACCGACAGGGCAGCCAACGGCCGCGGAGAGCTGATATCCATCCTGCGAGGGATCTGAGCCGCGGTCGAGCTCAGCTCCGCGCTTCGAGGCGTGCCCAGATCGGACCCTTGGCGACCGTGGTGAACGGCACCTCGACGGGAAAGTCGTCGCCAAGCGAATGGATCCTGGTCGACCGGATGATCGTGGCCAGCGCGAGCGTCGTCTCCAGGCGCGCGAAGTGCTCCCCGATGCAGGAGCGTGCGCCACCTGCGAACGGGACGAACTGCCACCGGTCGCGTCCCTTGACGTTCTCCGCGCTGAACCGGTCGGGATCGAATTCCTCCGGCCGGTCCCACAGAGTCGGATCATGGTGCAACGCATAGATTCCCACGGCCACCAGGCTGCCCTTCTGCACGCGGTAGCCGTCGACGGCGATGTCGCGGACCGCCAGCCGGCCGACCCCGGCCGCTGGCGGGCACATCCTCAACGCCTCGTGGAAGACCTGAATGGTGTATTCGAGCCGGGCCACGTCGTCGGGGGTCAGCTCGCGGTTCCCGATCTCGGCAGCCTCTGCCGCGACGCGCTCCTGCACGTCGGGATGGTGCCCCAGCGCCCACAACGCGTAGGTGAGCGCCGTCGCGGTCGTGTCGTGACCGGCCAGCATGAAGATCAGCAGGTCGTTGCAGATGTCGTCGTCGGAGATCGGCTGCCCGGTCTCCGGGTCGGTGGCCGCGATCAGCGCGTGCACCAGCGGTGCGTCACGCGTCGGATCGGCTCGGCACGCCTGCAGTATCTCGTCGGTGACTTGGAGCATCTCCGTGACCGCAGCGCGGGCGCGGCGACGGGCGGGGGTCGGCAACCAGCGCGGTGCCCGCACCGGCCGTAGTGCGCGGTCGGCGGTGTACGACGACGCGACGTGCATGTGCTCCGCGATCACCTCCGCGCGTTCGTTGAGATCGATGCCAAGAATCGAGCGGCCAAGCGACCGCATCGTCAGTCGGCGGCACTCGACGTCGAGGTCGACGTCACCGCCGTCGCGCCAGCGGTCGACGAACGTCTGCGCCGCGCGGGACATGTGCCCGCCGAATCGGCGGACGTTGTGGACGGTGAACACCGGCTGCAGTGTCCGCTTGCGCGGACGCCACTGCTCGTTGGGCAGGACGAACAGGCTGTCGCCAGCCATGTGCCGCACTTCCTCGTGCACGATGCACCGCTCGGCGAAGGCGTCGTTGCGGCCCAACACGTCGCGGATCCCGCTGGACGACATCACGACGACGAGCGGTGGAACCACCCACTTCGGACCCAGCTGCACACGGGTGATCGAGCCGCCTGCGTCCCGGATCGGTATCTGCCCCTTGTCGAGATTGCGCACCGCCTTCACCAACTCCCGCATCGGCAGCGGATTCTTCGGCGCCAACGGCAACGCCCCGACATCGGGTGTACCGGTGGCCGCCACCGTCGCACCGCGGTGCTGGGGGCGTGTGCTCGGGTCCAGGATGTGCCTACTCCAGTTCGCGTGACAGTCCGGCTGGGGGCTTCAGCCTTCGGGCTCCATCATGAACGCTATCCAACCGGCGTGAGGGCGAAGACGGGATGATCGGCGTCGTCGGGTAGTCGACGCCAGTAGCCCTCGACGACCTTGCCTGCCAGCGGCCGGTACACGGCCAGAATCGGCGCCCGCTGCTCGACCGGCACCTCTGCGGCCACGTACCTGGTCTTGCCCACGGTGACATTGGGGTCGGCACGGACGTTGCGCACCCATTCCGACTCGCCGCGCGTCGAGACCAGGTACTTCACGCCGTCGACCTCGGGCACGACCACGGGGATCTCTTGCGGCTGCTTGCTCACGCGTCGGGTCACGATGAGCGTCTGGCTCTTGCCGACCCCCGTCGCCTTGGCGATCCTGTTGAAGATGGTGCGGGTGAACCACGGAGGCTTGAGGTAGGCCATGAACCAAGAGTTTGATGGTCTGCATGCAACTACCGCAATGGTTGGCCCGGTTCAACCGGCACGTCACCAACCCGATTCAACGGCTGTGGGCGGGTTGGGCGCCGACGTTCGGCATCCTCGAGCACGTCGGGCGCAAGTCGGGCAAGCGGTTCCGCACGCCGCTGACGGTGTTCAGCACCGACCATGGCGTCGCGATCCTGCTCACCTACGGGCCGGACCGAGACTGGCTGAAGAACATTACGGCCGCAGGCGGCGGCCGGATCCAGCGCTACGGCAAGACGATCGACGTCAGTGACCCCCGAGTGGTGTCGAAGGCGGAGGCGGCTCCGTCGGTCAAGGGGCTGTGGCGACCCATCTTCGCGCGGTTGCCGTTCGAACAGGCAGTGTTGCTGCGGCGGGTGTAGGGCGATCTCACTCCAGGGTGAGCGTCGGCCGCGCCGTCAACTCGTCGGCGCGTGAGGTGTCCTTCAGATCGACACCGGAGCGGCCAAGGCGGCGCGCCCCATCGACCAAACCCGCCACCACCCGTGCGGCGGCACCGTAGCCCAGCCCTTCGGGCGGGTGGATGTTCGAGATGCAATTGCGGTCGGCGTCTGTGCGGCCGACCCGCGGCAGGTGGGTGAGGTAGATCCCGAGGCTGTCGGCGACCGACAGCCCTGGCCGTTCGCCGATGACCACGATCAGGGTGCGGACGCCCATCCGCGCGCCGATGTGGTCGCCCAGCGCGACCCGCGCTTGGGTGGCGATCACCGGCGCGGCGATCGAACGGTCCTTGCCAAGGGTCGCCACCAGGGCGCTCAGCAGGCCCACGCCGTGCTCGACCAGCGCGCGCGGCGACAGCCCGTCGGCGAGGACCACGCCGATGTCGGCGTCGCCGGCAGGCACCGACCGCAGATCGGCGGGCAGCCGGCCCAGGTCGGGCCGACGCAGATATTCACCGCGGCTGGT
>JAOPVF010000048.1 GCA_025963195.1 Mycobacterium sp.
TCTGCTCGATGATGTGCACCGCGCGTTCCGGCTGCAGCGGGCCGGTTCGCAGGAGCGCGTCCAGGTCGACGCCGTCGATGAGCCGCATGGTGACGTACAGCCGTCCGTCGATCTCGCCGACGTCGTGAATCGGTACGACGTGAGGATCGTTGAGACGCGCGGCGATGCGGGCTTCGCGGCGGAACCGCTTGTCGAAGTCCGGGTCTTTGGCGAAGTGCGGAAGCAGCATCTTCAGCGCCACCACTCGGTCGATGGTGGTGTCGTGGGCGCGCCACACCTCGCCCATTCCGCCACGACCCAGCAGATCGATCAGCTGGTAGCGGCCGAATGGCGTCCCTTCCACCGGCTCACGATAGCGGCAGGGCCGCCGGATCGGTCAGCGATGGCGCGGATCGAAGTTGGACGGCGGGCCTTCCTGCGGGGTGGGTGTTGATCTTCGCGTACGCGATGTTCGACAACCCGGCGTACCAGGGTGGTTGCCGCTGATCGTCGCGGGCCGGAAGATGCCACCGCCGTACATCCCGGTGTACTCACCGTACGGACCCTCGACCTGCCGGACTCACAATGGCTCGACGCGATCTGATCGGCACTACAGCCCTTTGAAGCGCTCCTTGACCTCCTCGGGCGTCAACCCGTAGTCGGCCAGTGAGTAGGTGTGTTTCGGTGCCCTCGGGCCCTTTTGGCTTTCGGCGTGCATGGTCTCCATCGACTGGCGCGCAGCGTCGGTGAAGTCCAGCCCGAACTGGCGGTAGATCGCCTCGACGACGCCGATCGGGTCCTTGATGAGCTCGAAGTAGTCGAGGTCGTAGAACTGGGCCGAATCGTGCTTGGCGCGCTCGGCGTCGAACAACTCCAGCCCACGCGACCAGGTCTCCATCGCGTCCTGACCGATCACGTTGCCGGAGAAGCTGTTCGACCAGCCTTCGGTGGTGTGCTGAGCCAGTGAGCACATGGATGCCAGGATGGTCTCCGCCGGCCGGTGGCACTGCACCACCAACGCGTCGGGATACGTCGCGAACACCGCATCGAGGGCGAACAGGTGGCTGGGATTCTTCAGCACCCACCGCTTCCCGATGTCGTTGAGCCCGATCAGCTGCAGGTTCTTGCGATGCCGCTGATACGGCTTCGTCCAATCCTGCTTGGCCAACCACTGCGAGTAGCTGGGCAGGTGCGCGAGCGTCTCGTAGGACACCGAGTGCAACGACTGGCGGAGCAGCTGCCAGCACTCCTCCACCTCGTCGGCGGTCATGTAGTGCAGCCCGGTGTAGTCCGGATCCTCGGCGTGCGCCTTGGCGAATTGCGCGTCGAGTCGTGCGAATACCGGGTTTTCCGACCAGGTTTCACGTGGCGGGCGGGGCTGTGGGAACTCCGCCAACCACAGCTCGAGACCCTGGTGCCTCGGGTCGGCGGTGAGCAGGCGGTGGATCGCAGTAGTGCCGGTGCGCGGCAAGCCTGTGACGAAGATCGGCCGCTCGACCGACACGTCGACGTGCTGCGGATACTGCTTCCACGCCGCCTCGGAAACCAATCGAGCGACCAGCGCATTCCTTACGAAGAAGCGGCACATCTTGCTGCCGAACTCGGTCAGGTCGGCATCGCGCCGGTAGGACTCGAGAAGGGTGCCGAGTGCCTCGCGGTAGTTGTCGTCGTCGGCGCCGAAGTCGTCGAGGCCGGTGGCCTTGACTGCCGACGCATGCAGGTCGTCGACGGTACCCACATTGGTTCTGGGCGCCATCAGGCCTTGTACTCCCCGCAGTTCACGTCGAGGGCCTGTCCGGTGATCCCGCTGGACAGATCGCTCGCCATGAACAGGATCGCCGAGGCCACCTCGTCCTCGGTGGGCAGGCGCTTCAGATCGCTGTTGACGGCCGCCGCCTTGTAGATCTCGTCGACGGTGGTGCCGTACTTGCCCGCCTGGTGTTCGAAGTAGCCCTGCAAGGTGCCGCCCCAGATGTAGCCGGGCAGAACCGAATTGACGCGAATGTTCTGCTCACCCAGCTCGGTGGCCAGCGTCTGGGACATGGCAAGGAGCGCCGACTTCGCCATCTTGTAGGCGCCGTACTTCGCCTGCGAGTGCCGCACCACCATCGAGTTCACGTTGACCACGGCACCCTTGGCCTCCGCCAGCGCCGGGGTGAAGCCCTGGACCATCCGCAGCGCACCGAACACGGTCAGGTCCATGGCATCGCGCATGTGCTCGAAGGTGGTGTTCGCAAAGGGTCTCATCGAAGGCACCCGGAACGCGTTGTTGATCAACACGTCGACCTTGCCGTACGCCTTGAGCGTCTCCTCGACGAGATGGGCCACCTGCGCGTCGTCGGTGATGTCGGTGCCCACCGAGATGGCGCGCCTACCCAGGTCGGTGATCTGTTTGGCGACGTCCTCGAGACGTTCCACCGTGCGGGCGGCCAGCACCAAGTCCGCACCCTGCTCGGCACATCGGCGAGCCAGCGTCGTACCCAGCGCGGGGCCGACACCACTGATCACCACCACCTTGCCATCCAGCAATCCAGCCATGTCCTACCCCACCATCCTGTCGCCAATTTGCTTCTGGCGTAGCGCAATCCGCGCCCGCCAATCTTCGTCGGAGATCTTGTTCGATTCGTGGTGCGGCAGGGCGGCGGCCACCTGGTCGATGTCGACCAGCTCTACCGTCGGGCCGTCGGCCTCGGTCAGCTCACGCGAGACCCTCTGCCACCGGAACTGCAGGAAGCCCTTCTGGTGCCCGAGCGTCTCCACCCAGTTGGTCACCCCTGGGTTCTGATCGGACACCACGATGCGGATCTTGCCATCCGGATCCGCTTGCGCCTGAGTGCCGTTCAGCGAGGTCTGGTGGTTGATGTAGTCCAGCGAGATGTACCACAGGCTGCCAAGCTGGAAGCCGAGGTAGGGCGCATCGGTGACCGGGAGGGTGATCACCAGCGCCTGGTCCGGCGCCAGGTCGAAGTGCCCCACCGACGAGTACTGGGTGGCAAGGCCTCCGGGCGTCAGCCGGGGCGCTACCAGGGTGTTGACCGGAAGATCCGTATAGAACCACTGCGGAAACTGCAGCCACGTCTTGACCCGCTGGACCAGTTGCTTACCTGCTACGGCATAACGCTTTTCGATGAGTTCCTTGGTCAGCGGCGGCGGTGCGGTGCCCTTGGTATCTGTGCGCGCGATCGCGAAGGAGCCACGCTGCGCCGACCAGTCGTTATACACCTCGCGGATGACGAGCTGGGCCGGACCGGTCGGCGTGAATCGCCACTCGAAGGTGCCGTCGGCGGCGATGTCGAGCTTGCGGTCGTCGAAGGCCGTCTCGCTGTCGGGCACGTTGGCGTCGGTGTACTCACCGCCCAGCAGCTGGAAGCTCACGTCGGTCGTCGTGCCGCGCCGGCCCGTGACGACGTACTCGTGGTTGGGCAGTACCCGGGTGCCGAAGTACATGGTGTCCGGGTTGTCCAGTCCCATCTTGGTGAACGGCCCCGTGCCCTCGTGCAGGAACGGATGGTCGCGGTCGTAGTCGAACGCGACGTGCGTGCACCCAGCGATGCAGCCGGCCAGGTACTGCAGACCCTCGAGGAGGTCGGCCTCGGATTCGATGAACGGCGCTGCTGCGACGAGGCGTTCGGCCTCCGCGATAGCGTCGACCAACGGCGTTGAGAACATTGACGTTCACCCTTCGCGGTTCAATATTGGACCGTGCTGGTAGATATTTCGTCACCAGACTAGAACGCGTTCTAGTTCCCGTCAACGCCGCATCGGCCGCCCAAACGGTCCATATCTGTACCGTGTCGGTACAGTTCTGCAATGCCGAGCAACGACTCCTCCGGTCGGGCCTCCCCACCCACCGAGCGTGTAGTAGCCGTTCTCGACTTCCTGGCACGGCATCCGCACGACCGTTTCGGGGTGTCGGAACTGGCCCGGCGCCTCGGCCTGTCCAAGCCGACCTGCCTCGGCATCGTCGGCACCTTGGTGGCAGCCGACTACCTGGTGCGCGACGCGCAGGACAAGACCTATCGGCTGGGGCCCGCACTGATCTCGCTCGGCCATACCGCGCAGGAATCGATGCGGGTGAACCCCGCCGCCCGCGAGGAGTTGCGCCGCCTCTCCTCGAAGTACGACACCACCGCCGCGTTGTCGGCGGTCATCGACGACCGCATCACGCTGCTGGAACTCGTCGGGCCGCCAGGCGCGGACGTCGGCGTCCGCGTTGGGCAGAGCTACCCATTCGCCCCGCCCGTCGGCCTG
>JAOPVF010000099.1 GCA_025963195.1 Mycobacterium sp.
ATCAACGAGACCCCTGGGCCGATCGTCGACCGGGCAGGAGTAATCGTCTTTCCAGGGTTCCCGGCGATCGACATGTACGAGTTCCGCCTGTACACGTTCGCCACTCAGTTGATCATCTGGACGACCATCGGCCTGGTATTCGCTGCACTGATCTCGAAGGTGCTGGAGGGCAGGCGAAAAGAGTGGGACGTTACCGTCGCTGGATGAGTGACGGTGAGTGACAGTTGAGTGAGGTCGTCCGGCTGACCCTGGTGTCCCATGCCATGACGGATGCCATGGCAGCCGGACGATTTCCGACCGACGAGTCCGTGAACGCCCTCGGCCACCGTCAGGTGGACGCGACCGCCGAACTCGGCCCCGTCGATGGGGCCCTGTGCGGACCCGAGAGGCGGACCCGTCAGACCGCCGAACTGCTCGGCCTGCAGGCCAAGACCGACCCGGGGCTGGCCGATCTGGATTGCGGCGCGTGGCGTGGCGCCGACCTTGCCGAAGTGTCGCCCGCCAAGCTGGCCGTGTGGTTGACCGAACCCGCGCAGGCGCCACACGGCGGCGAATCGGTGGTCGACTTGATCGGCAGGGTCCGCGGCTGGCTGGACTCTCTGCGCGGCCAGCGCGGCCGGCTGGTCGCCGTCACGCACCCGTCTGTGATCCGCGCCGTCATCCTGGTGGTGCTCGATGCGCCGCCAAGATCGTTCTGGCGCATCGACGTTGGACCTGCCAGCCGCACCGTGCTGCACTTCCGGGGGCAGGCGTGGACGTTGCGATCGACGGGCTGACTCAGCCGACGGGGAGGAGCCCGAACGCGTGCTTGGCGATCGAAAGCAGCCACTCGGCAGCAGCCAGGCTGCGGTACTTCGGCCAGTTCAGCTGGAAGCTCACCACCCACGCTTGGCCGGTGCGGTCCACGGCGTACCAGCTGAAGGTCAGGTCCCCTGGCAGGTTTCCGCCCTTGGCGCCGATGTAGCGCCACTTCGACTGATCCAGGTCGATGCCGGGCGTGGCCGACAGGATGTCTCGGACCGGTGCCGCAGGGCCGACCGCCGCCGTCTGCAATGCGGCGTGCACCCGGCAGATGTCGGCGGCGCTGCCGTACCACTCGGCGCCGAATTCCGCTGCGGGCGTGTGCGTTCGGTACGGGTCGGGGTCGTAGGGGTTCTTGTTGGTCAGCTCGAGTATCCGCGCGCGGCCCTGTGGCCCGCCGTGCTCGACGGCCTTCTGCCACTGCTCGCGGATGTCGGGATCGCCCCAACCGATGGCGAACAATTGGTGCGCGGTGGGGAACGGCGTCATGCTGGCGGGATCGTGGTGGCCAGCAGCCACCAAGGCGTGTTCGACGGCGCCGGGACCGAGCCTACCGATGAGCAGATCGGTGGCCATGTTGTCGCTGGCCGAGATCATCTGCTGGGCCGCGTCGCGCACCGACACCGTCGAACCGGGCTGAAGGTGGTCGAAGCCAGCCGAGCCGACGGCCTTGTCCTCGGCGGTGATGGTCAACCGATCCGTCCATCTCAACGTGCCGGCGTTGGCGGCGTCCGCAACGGCAAGCAGCACATACAGTTTGAAGATGGACGCCAGCGGAAGCGACTGGTCGATGTTGCTGCCCGCCACCGTCGTGCACTTGCCGTCGGTCACCTTGGACGCCTGGTACGAGTAGCGGGCCCCGGACTTCGTCAGCTCCGCATCGACGTCGGCCCATTTCCGGATCGGGGGCGGCTGGATGGTGACCGCGAAGCGGTCCACCAAACCGCCGTCGCTGGTCCGCAGTTCGATGTCCTGAGCGGCGCCGTAGGACGTCAGCACGTGCAGCGTCGCCGCGCCTGCGCCGATGTCGACGCCCGTCACGGTAATGGGCCGGTCCCACCACAGCCGGTCGAGGGCGGCCACCACGTTGTCGACCTGGGCCGGGACCGCCAGCGTGCGAACCCCGATGGGCCCGATCGGCCAGTCGGAGTTGACCATGTCGAGGGTCTGCTTGGCGTGCAGGCCCTGCGGGGTGTTGATGTCGATGTGCACGCCGTAGGCGGCCGCTTCCGCGGGTGCGGGGCCTGCGTGGGCGCAGCTGCAAGCCAGGGTGATCACGAGCGCGATGGCGACCCAGAATCCGGCCGCGCGGCGTCGCCCCCGGCTTGCGCTATGCGTCGGTGCCGGTCCCGGCAAGTTGCATCCCCAAGTCGCTACGCTCCTGCCTGCGGAACGTCCAACACAACCTCGAACTCGAGCAGCGACGCTCCGGTGGCTACCGGGTTGGCTCGCTGGCCGGCGTGCGCCTCGACGGCTGGACCAGTGGCCCAGGCCTGGAACGCCTCTTCGGTCTCCCACTGCGTCACCACGAAGTAACGGGTTTCGCCCTTGATCGGGCGCAGCAGTTGGAACCCCAGGAAACCGGGCTGGTTGTCGACGGCGTGCGCACGGTGTGCGAACCGCTTCTCCAACTCCGGGCCGGCGTCGGGCGGAACCTCGATCGCATTGATCTTCACCACGGGCATGGCATCAGGTTACCGTCCTGCCACATTGCCTCGGCGAGGCAGGATGGCGGGATGCGCACCGAACCGTTGACCAGCCGGGGCGGCCGCGGCGAGCCCATCGTGCTGGTGCACGGTCTGATGGGGCGGGGCAGCACGTGGTCGCGCCAGCTGCCCTGGCTGACCGAGTCCGGCCGGGTGTACACCTACGACGCTCCGTGGCATCGCGGCCGCGAGATCGCCGACGCCGAGCCGATCAGTACCGAGCGGTTCGTAGCCGATCTGGCCGACGCGGTCGCCGGTCTCGACGGGCCCGCCACGCTGATCGGGCACTCGATGGGCGGCCTACATGCGTGGTGCCTGGCCGCGTCGCGGCCCGAGCTGGTGACGGCCCTGGTGGTCGAGGACATGGCGCCCGACTTCCGGGGGCGCACGACGGGCCCGTGGGAGCCGTGGCTGCACGCGTTACCCGCCGAGTTCGCCTCGGCGCAAGAGATTTTCGATGAGTTCGGTGAGGTGGCCGGGCAGTACTTCCTCGAGGCGTTCGACCGCACCGAGACGGGTTGGCGATTGCACGGGCAGCCCGAGCGCTGGATCGAGATCGCCGCGGAATGGGGAACCCGCGACTACTGGACGCAGTGGCATTCGGTGTCGGCACCGACGCTGCTCATCGAGGCGGGCAACACCGTCACTCCGCAGGGACAGATGCACCAGATGAGCGAGACCGGCCGCCGGGCAACGTATCTACGCGTACCTGGCGCCGGTCATCTCGTACAAGACGACGCGCCACGGGAATACCGCTGCGCCGTCGAGGCGTTCTTAGCGTCGTTCACCCATGACGCCTGACGCGGGCCACACGGGGCTCCGCTCGAAGCGCGTCCGGATGGCGTCGAGGTCGTGGTCCGTCCGGCGGTAGTCGGCGTCTTCCAGGAGTTGAGCGACCATCGGAGTGTTGAAGCGGAACTCGTCAAGGTAGCGGCGCACGCGACGGATGCTCGTTTGCAGGAGGTTTGAGGTGTTCATGGCAGTAATTCTTCGGCAGTCAATATTCGGCCAACAGTGGCAGAAGCGACGATGTACGATAAGATACTGCCATGCTTAAAACTGTCTCGACGTTGGTGCTGGACGGGCTCGCGGTCTTCGAGTTCGGCGTCATCTGCGAGGTGTTCGGCATCGACCGTTCAGCCGATGGCGTGCCCAACTTCGACTTCAAGGTCTGCGGCCCCGAACCGGGACGCCCGCTGCGCACGTCGGTGGGTGCGTTCATCACGCCCGACCACGGCCTCGATGAACTGGTCGGTGCGGACCTGGTCGCGATCCCCGCCATCTCTGGCCCGTACCTGCCCGAGGCGCTCGACGCCATCCGCGCTGCTGCCGACGCCGGCGCGATCATCCTGACCGTCTGCTCGGGTGCTTTCGTCGCGGGCGCCGCCGGATTGCTCGACGGACGGCCGTGCACCACGCACTGGATGCACGCCGACGAACTGGCGCGGACGTATCCCACCGCGCGCGTCGACCGCAACGTGCTGTTCGTCGACGACGGGAACCTGATCACCAGCGCCGGCACCGCGGCAGGCATCGACGCGTGCCTGCACCTGGTCCGTCGGGAACTCGGCAGTGAGGTGACCAACAGGATCGCCCGCCGCATGGTCGTGCCGCCGCAGCGCGACGGCGGGCAGCGTCAGTACATCGACCAGCCGATCCCAGTCCGATGTTCGGACAGCTTTGCGCCACACCTGGATTGGATCCTGACCAACCTGGACAAGCCCCACACCGTCGCGACCCTGGCCAAGTTGGCGAACATGTCGGCCCGTACGTTCGCCCGCAGATTCGTCGAGGAGACCGGGCGCACCCCGATGCAATGGGTGACCGACCAGCGGGTGCTCTACGCGCGCAGGCTGCTCGAGGAGTCCGACCTCGACATCGACCACGTGGCCGACAAGTCCGGCTTCGGCACCGCCACGCTGCTGCGCCACCACTTCCGCCGGGTCATCGGCGTCACGCCGTCGGACTACCGCAGGCGCTTCGCGTGTGACGATTCCCGGGTCGCCGCAACGGCTTAACGCGCACTCTCGCGCTCCAACGCGTAGATCCGCCAGCGGCCGGGGACCCCCTTCAGTTCGTAGTCGCCGCGCTCGGCGAAGGACCGCCGCGAACCGGTGACGATCTCGCGCACGGTTGAGGAGACCAGCACCTCGCTCGGCCCCGCCAACGCCATGACGCGCGCGCCGATGTGTACGGCCATCCCCGCTATGTCGTCGCCGCGTACCTCCACCTCGCCCGAGTGCACTCCCACCCGCACCTCCATGCCAAGCGCGGCGACCGCATCGACGATCGCCTCCGCGCAACGCAGTGCGACGCTCGGGCTGATGAAGGTCGCGACGAAGCCGTCGCCCGCGGTGTTCACCTCCAGACCCTGGAACCGCGCGAGCTCGTGGCGAACGACGGCGTCGTGGTTGTCCAGCAGGTCGCGCCAGCGGTCGTCGCCGAGAGTGGCTGCACGCGCGGTGGACCCGACGATGTCGGTGAACAGGATGGTGATGAGCACGCGTTCGGCGTCCGAACCGCCCCGCACGCCGGTGATGAACTCCTCGACCTCGTCGATGATCGGCATGGCATCGCCAACCCAGTACAACGTGTCGGCGCCGGGCAGTTCGACGTAGCGGGATCCGGCGAGGTTCTTGGCGAGGTACCGGCCGTGTCCGACCCTCACGAACACCGAATCGGTGCGATGCAGGATCAGGGCCGGCGCGACGATGTGGGGCAGCTTCCCGCGCATGTCCGCTTCTGCCAGCACCTGGTTCGACATGCGGGCCATGCTCGGTGACGCGGCGCGGTTTCCCGCGACGTCCCACCACGCGCGGAATGCGCGGTCGTGGGACACGGACGGTGCCACTGCATCGAGAACGTCGAGTCCCCGGTCGACCGCATCTGGCTCGAGCGCCACCGTCGTGTACGGGGTGGGCCCGTCGAACTGCGCGCCGACTTCGTAGTCGGGCGCCCACAGGGTGCGCGCCGCGGCGTTGACGAGCACCAGGCTGGACACCCGCTCGGGGTGGTCGGCCGCCAGCAGCAGCGCACTCACCGCGGCGAACCCCGACCCGAAGATCGTCGCGCGTTCACACCCGACCGCGTTCATGACGGTGACCGCGTCCTCGGCCCAACATGACGTCGTGATGGTGTCGGCCGACCCGATGCGCGACGACATGCCCATGCCCCTGTGGTCGAACCGGATCACCCGGCTGAACGACGCAAGGCGACGATAGAACCGGTACATCGACGGCTCGTCGTCGATCGAGTCGATGGGGATGAACGGACCCGGCATCATGATCAGATCCACCGGGCCGTCGCCCAGGACCTGGTAGGCGATGTCCAAGTCGCCTCGTGATGCGTAGCGAGTCCGCGGAGTCTGCGCCACAGCCACAGGCTAGATCAGCCGGCCTCACCCGCGAGCGCAAACCGGCCGTCCGGGGTCTGTTCGACCAGACCGTCGGTCAGAAGCGAGTCCAGGGCGCGGTCTCGTTGCGCGGTGTCCGAAAGCCACGCCAGGTCAAGTTGGTTGCGGGTGACTGGAGTCGCGTTGTCGCGCAACACATCCAGAAGCCTGCCCCGCACCTGGCGATCGGTTCCCGCATAGCGTTGCGGCCTTCGGGCTGGAGTGGTGGCGGGCGGAAAGCCTGCCGAGCGCCATGCGCAGGCGCTCAGCGGGCACACACCGCAACGTGGTGATCTCGCCGTGCACACCGTCGCACCCAGCTCCATCAGGGCCACCGAAAAGCGTGGCGCGTCAGGGTCATTGGGCAACAGCGCGGTCACGTCGGCGAGGTCGCGGACGCTGGCGGGTGAGTCGGCCCGGCCGTGCACGGCTCTGGCCACCACCCGACGCACGTTCGTGTCCACGACGGGAACCCGCTGTTCGTAGGCGAAGCAGGCGACCGCGCGCGCCGTGTAGCTGCCGATCCCTGGCAGCGTCAGCAGCACCTCGACGTCGTCGGGCACCTCGTCATCGTGTTCGGCCGCAATCTGGACGGCGCACTCGTGCAGCCGCTTGGCGCGTCGCGGGTAGCCGAGTTTGCCCCAGGCCCGCAACACGTCGGCGGAGTTTGCGGCTGCCGTCGCCGACGGTGTCGGCCATCTGGCCACCCAGTCGCGCCAGATCGGTTCGACCCGCGCTACCGGCGTCTGCTGCAACATGAACTCGCTCACCAGGATCTGCCACGCCGTCACACCCTTGCGCCGCCACGGCAGGTCGCGCTGCTCGCGGGCGTACCAGGCCAACAGCTCACCCGAATCAATCATCGAGCGCCGATCCGGCAGAATGAACGCCATGCCTCGTACCAGCCCGGTGACCGCATGGAAAGCACTCAAGGAGGGTAACGAGCGCTTCGTCTCAGGCCAGGTGCAACATCCCAGCCAGGGTGTCGATGACAGGACCAGGCTCACTCACGGGCAGAAACCCACCGCGGTGGTGTTCGGCTGCTCCGACAGCCGGGTGGCCGCCGAGATCATCTTCGACCAGGGCCTCGGCGACATGTTCGTGGTGCGCACCGCCGGTCACGTCGCAGATTCGGCCGTATTGGGGTCCATCGAGTACGCCGTCACGGTGCTCGACGTGCCGCTCGTCGTGGTGCTCGGGCACGACAGTTGCGGCGCGGTGAAGGCGACGCTGTCGGCGCTCGAGGACGGCGACGTGCCCGGCGGCTACGTCCGCGACATCGTCGAACGCGTAACGCCGTCGATCCTGCTGGGTCGCCACGCGGGCTTGACCAGGGTCGACGAGTTCGAAACGCGCCACGTCAACGAGACCGTCGTGCAGCTGCGGGTGCGTTCCGCGCCTGTCGCCCAGCGGATCATCGAGGGCAAGTTGGCGATCGTCGGGCTCACCTACCATCTGGCCGACGGGCGAGTCGTACTACGCGATCATGTGGGCGATATCGGCGAATAGCCCGCGACACGCCGAGCCACCTCGGACGACTCGGCGTGACCTGGCCTTACCTTGGACTCGTGCTGGATCTCGAACCGAAGGGCCCGCTGCCCACCCAGATCTACTGGCGGCGTAGGGCGCTGGCGATCGGCATCGGTGTGGTCGTGGTTGCCATCGTCGCAGCAATCGCCATCCTGGTGGTGAGCAACAGCACCGGTGACACCAAGACCCCTACGACGAGCGCGGCGGCTCCCACCCCGCTTCCCGGGGAAAACCCCGAGGTCAAGACCCCTGTACAACCTCCGGCGCAACAACTGCCTCCGCCGACGCCAACGCCGTCCGCCGCCGTGACGCCACCCCCCGTGCTGAAGGAGGGTGACGACTGCCCCGATTCCACGCTCGCGGTCAAGGGCATCACCAACCAGGCCGACTTCGTCGTCGGCGATCAGCCGAAGTTCACCATGGTGGTCACCAACATCGGCCTGGTGGCCTGCAAGCGGGACGTCGGCGCCGCGGTGCTGGCGGCCTACGTGTACTCACTGAACAACGACCGGCTGTGGTCGAACCTGGACTGCGCCCCATCCAACGAGACGCTGGTCAAGACCTTCAACCCGGGTGAGCAGGTCACCACCGAGGTCACCTGGACCGGTATGGGTTCTGCGCCGAACTGCCCGCTGCCGCGTCAGCCGATCGGCCCCGGCACGTACAACCTGGTGGTCCAGTTGGGCAACCTGCGGTCCGCCGCAGTGCCGTTCGTCCTCGCCGAGCCCGCTGCCCCCGCGCCGGGCGACGCACCGCCGCCGGCACCCGTGGGCGAACCGCCGGCTCCCGGCAACTGAGCCAAGGCGCGTCCTCAGGCCAGCTGATCGGCGATGGTCGACTCGGCCAGCTGAGACAGTCCCTCCCTGATGTGGCGTGCCCACATGGACCCGATGCCGTCCACCGACTGCAGATCACTCGCGCTGGCCGCCAGCACGCCCTGTAGCGATCCGAAGGACCGCACCAAGAGGTCGACGTGCGCGAACTGCAGCCGAGGAATGCCTGCCATTGCGCGGTAACCCCGCGAGCTCATCGCCGAGTCTTGAGCTTCCAGTGTCGACGGGTAGCCGAAAACCCGTGCCAGCGCAGTGAAGTCGAGCAGCTCGTTGTCGGAAAGCCCGTCGAGCTCGTCGAGCGTGACCGTCACCTGCGTGGTGTCCGGAGGGTCTGGGTTGGCGTGATAGTCGCGCACGACCAGCTCGCGGGCGGTGTCGTTGTCGCCGACGAGCTCTTCGAGCTGCAGCTTGAGCTGACGCCCGTCGGTGCCGAGCTCCACCACGTCGGCGTCGATCTCCAGGCTGATCCGACGCACCATCTCCAGGCGCTGCACCACCGTCATGACGTCGCGCAGCGTCACGAAGTCCTCGATCTCGGCGGTGGACAGCTGCCGGTTGACCTCGTCGAGACGGGACTTGTAGCGCTCGAGGGTGGCGATGGTCTGGTTGGTCCGCGACAGGATGGTCGCAGAATCGGGGACGACGTGCCGCTCGCCCGCGACGTACACCGTCACGATGCTCATCGAGTGGCTCACCGACACCACCGGATAGCCGGTCTGTACGGCGGTGCGCTCGGCCGAGCGGTGCCGGGTGCCGGACTCCTCGGTGGGGATCGACGCGTCGGGCACGAGTTGGACGTTGGCCCGCAGGATGCGGGACCCGTCACTGGACAACACGACGGCGCCGTCCATCTTCGACAGCTCCCGCAGCTTGGTGGGGGCGTAGCGGACGTCGAGCGAGAAGCCGCCGTCGCAGATGGCCTCGACGCTGTCGTCGTAGCCGAGCACGATCAACGCCCCGGTGCGCCCGCGCAGGATGCGTTCGAGGCCGTCGCGCAGCTCGGTGCCTGGGGCCAGCCGCCCCAGCGTCTCGCGCAGCGTCGGCCGCGACAGTTGCACCACATTGCTGCGTGCCGTCCTACCTGTGGACTTCACGGCCATCTCGTCTCCTAGGATCGGCCGCCATTGTCCGCGATTCGCCGCACCCCGTGCAACAACCTGCCGATGTCCTCGATGGTGGTGATCCGCAGACCCGGTGGCGCGTCCTTGACGCCGGGCGGAACCATCGCCCACCTGAAGCCCAGTCGGGCGGCCTCGGCCAGCCTGCGATCCATGCCCGTGACGCGGCGAATGTCACCGGCCAGCCCCACCTCGCCGATGAACACGGCGTCGGAGGGCATGGGGACGTCCTGTGCCGCCGACGCAATCGCGGTGGCGACGGCCAGGTCCGACGAGGGGTCGGCCAGGCGCATGCCGCCGACCGTCGACAGGTAGACGTCACACTTGCCCAGCGGCAGCTTTGCCCGCTTCTCCAGCACGGCGAGGATCATCGCGGCGCGCGAGGAGTCGATGCCGCTGGTGGCGCGGCGCGGGATGCCCGCCGACGTCTCGGCGACGAGCGCCTGCACCTCGCCGATCAACGGCCGCTTGCCGTCCAGCGTCACCGTGACCGCCGTCCCCGACACCGGCGCGGGCCGCTGGTCGCGAAACAGTCCAGAAGGATCGGCGACGCACTCGATTCCGTTGTCGTGCAACAGAAAACAGCCGACCTCGTCGGCGGCGCCGAACCGGTTCTTGACGCCTCGGACCATGCGCAGCACCGACGAACGGTCACCCTCGAAGTGCAGAACGACGTCGACGAGGTGTTCGAGGGAGCGCGGCCCGGCGATGGCGCCGTCCTTGGTGACGTGGCCGACGAGAATCATCGCGACGCCGGTGGTCTTGGCAGCCATGGTGAGCGCCGTCGTCACTGCGCGCACCTGGGTGACGCCGCCGCTGACGCCGTCGGATTCGGCGGTCGACATGGTCTGGACCGAGTCGACCACGACCAGCGAGGGCTGGACGGCCTCGATGTGGCCGAGCGCGGTCTGCAGGTCTGATTCGGCGGCCAGGAACACCTCGTCGTTGGTGCATCCGGTGCGTTCGGCCCGCAGCCGGATCTGCCCGGCCGACTCCTCACCCGACAGGTACAGCGCGCGTCTCCCCGATTCTGCCCAGCGGTGGGCGACCTCGAGGAGCAGCGTCGACTTGCCGACCCCCGGATCGCCGGCCAGCAGGGTCACCGAACCGGGAACGAGGCCGCCGCCCAGCACGCGGTCCAGTTCGCTGATCCCCGTGTGGAAGTGGCGGGTGGCGCCGGGATCGATGGAGCTGATCGGGACGGCGGGTGAGGTGGGGGCCAGCGCACGACCGGGGGCCGAGCTCAACGACGTGAGGACTGCGACCTCGTTGACGGTGCCCCAGGTGCTGCAGTCCGGGCAGCGGCCCACCCACTTGGCCGCGACGTGGCCGCACTCGGAGCATCGGTACTGCGAACGCGCCTTGGAACCGGATCGAGCCACACCGTGACGTTATCCGGCGTGGCCGACAGATTGCCGTCTCGAGCTAGCCGTGTCCGCCCTCGGCTTCGACGGCGCCCTCGGACGTACCTTTCTTGTCTCGCCGCGGAGTCTCGCCCGCAGAGATCGGCACCGCGACGGTTGCCGAACCGGACCGCTCGAAGGTGAAGGTGAAGTCGTAGGTGAGGCCATTGCTGATCGGCTTGGTCAGCGTGACCGCGGCCTCGACGGTGTTGGCGTCCTCGCTGGCGTCCAGGGGACTGGGCTGGCCGTCGGGCGTGCCGACGACGAGCGTGCCGGCCGGACGGATAGTCGCGTTCCCGGTGATCGCCACCGAGCCGACGTCGGAGGTGATGGACACCAGGCGATCGGGCTCCGCGGGCGATTCGTTGACCGCCACGAACAGCAGCTCGGCTTTGCTGCCGGGCTGCACGTAGTCGCTGTTCTGGGGGGCAAGCAGGTGGACGTTGCGCAATGCCACTCCGGACAGCGGGTCGCCTGCCACGACGTTGGTTCCGTTGACCGCGGGTTCCTGGATGGCGGTCTGAGAAACCTGGCCCGCACTGCAGCCCGTCAGTACGACGGCCACGGCCAGTCCGCAGGCGGACAGGCCCGAGGTGACGGCGAAGGCGCGCGATCTTTGGCGGTTCACTCAAGCCTCCTGCTCGGCCCCCGCGGCGACCGGGGCATCGTCGGGTTGGTTCGACTATGGAGAGTAGTAGGTGGCGGTTCGCCGCGGTAGCCGAGGGCGCGTGGCGGCCCAAACCCGTTCGCGCCGCCCGTCGGCGGCGCCTGCTTTGCGCCTCGGCGGCGCGCCGGAGAGGGGCTCGTGGGATGCGCGGAATGGCCCGCGGG